>NZ_JAVHLH010000265.1 GCF_031082345.1 Brevundimonas sp.
CTCCCGGAGAGGATGGCGCGAAAGGTTTCCAGTGGTCCTATGGCGCGCACGCGGTGCGCGCCGACTTGAGGGCGTCGTCCTCAAGCAGCGAGCGCCCGCGGCGCGAGCGATAGGACCCTGCGAAACATGGCAAGACCGCTGGCAGTCGCAGGGGATTTCCACGCGGAGCCCGGCTGCGACCGCCACAGGTCTGTCCGCCGAGGCTCCGCGCACGATAGTTCATTTGGACGCCTTCCTGATCTCGACCGGCCTCGTCTCCATCGCGGAGATCGGGGACAAGACCATGCTGCTGGCCATCATGCTGGCCGCGGCCTGGCGTCGGCCGCTGCCGATCCTGCTCGGCATTCTCGTCGCCACCCTGGCCAACCACGCCTTTGCGGGACTGGCGGGGACCGTGCTGGGCCATTTCATGGAAGGCGGCTGGGTGCGCTGGGTCGTCGGCCTGGCCTTTCTCGGCTTCGCCGTCTGGGCCCTGATCCCCGACCGCTTCGACGAGCGCCCGGACACCACCGAGAAGACCTTCTCCGGCGTATTCTGGACCACGACCGCCGCCTTCTTCGTCATCGAGATGGGCGACAAGACCCAGGTCGCCACCGCCGTCCTCGCCGCACAGTTCCAGTCCCTGCCTCTGGTCGTGGCGGGCTCGACCCTGGGCATGATGCTGGTCAACACGCCGGCGGTGCTGCTGGGCGAGGCGGCGGCGCGCAAGCTGCCGTTGAAGTGGATCAGGGTCGCGGCGGCGGCCGGCTTCGCGGCGACGGGGGTTTGGGTCCTGGTCTTCGGCTGATAGAGAGGCCGTCCCCCGAGAAAGCCCCCGGTTCATATGCGTCTCTTCCTCCGCCTCGCCGGCGCCGTCGTGCTGACCGTGTTGCTCGCCCTGATGCTCGCGCCGGGCGGCGCCATCGAAGCCACCGAACACGTCTGGGACAAGGCCGCCCATTTCGTGGCGTTCGGTCTGATCCTCTGGAGTCTGGGCGTGCTGTTCCGACGACTGCCCCGCCTGTGGGCGGCGGTTCTGGCGGTCGCCATCGGGGGCGCCGTCGAAGTCGCGCAACATTTTACGGGCCGTGATCCCAGCTGGGGCGACTTGCTGGCCGACATCCTCGGCGTGGCGGCGGCCCTGGCGCTGTGGGCCCTCTGGCGCGGCTTCCGCCCGCGCGAGGCGTTTCAGACCTCGAACACCCGATAGGGAGTCTCGCCCAGCGTCTTCAGCACCGGCAGGGCGACATTGTAGACCGGTGTGCCCTTGTTGGTCCGACCCTCCGGGGCGCCGCGATGGGCATGGCCGTGTACCACCAGGCTGATGTTGTCGTAGCGGTCGATGGTCTCGCCCAGCCGCGACGAGCCGAGGAAGGCGTGGATTTCCGGCGGCTCGCCCATCACCGTATCGACCACCGGCGAATAGTGCAGAAGCACCACCGACCGCTCGGTCCTCAGCATGCGGATCGAGTTCTCGATGTGGTTGGCGTCCTCGACCGCCTCCTGGACGAAGGCCTTGATCGAGGCCTCGCCGAAGGCGCTCAGCATGTAGCGGCCGAAGCCGCCGATGAACCCCTTGCCGCCGGCGAAGCCGACCCCTTCAATCTCATACGCCTGGCCGGTCAGCATCTGGACCCCGGCGTCGCACAGCATCCCGATGACCTCGTCGGCCCGGCCGCATTCGTGCTCGTGATTGCCCAGCACCCCGACCATCGGGATCTGGCAGCCGCGCAGATCCTCCAGCAGGATCTCGACCTCGCGGATCTTGCCGAAATTGACCAGATCGCCGCACAGGCACAGCACGTCGGCGTCCTGGTGCACCCGGTCGAACAGCTCGCGATGCGGTCGGTCGTGGGTTTCGCCGACGTGCAGGTCGCCGACGGCCGCCACCCTCAGCCTCTTCGGCGGGCCCGGCGCGAGTCCCGGCTGGAGCGTCTGCGGATCGGCGTGGGCGCCGCCTCCGACCGGCGCGTCAGTGGATGGCTTCATGCCGCTCCTCCAGTCCCTTGCCGACGATGTCGCCAAAGCCCCATTCGGTGATGTCTGCGATGTAGTCGCGCGGGCTGAACAGCCGCCCGCGGCACACCTTCACCCGCGGGGCCGGCAGGTCGACCTGGGCGTGCAGCCGCTCCGTCAGCTCGGTCATGAGCCAGCTCGGCACCCGCCCCCGCTCGGTCGGATAGGCGAAGCGGAAATTGAGCAGGTGCGCCATCAGCACCTCCCAGTAGAGGTCCATCTGGCTGAGCAGGGACTTCCAGTCGATCGCGTCCGACTGCTTCAGGATGACGTGGTTCACGTCCGCCCCGTCATAGCGGTAGCGGTCCTGGATGAAGACCTTGGAGAGGATCAGGGCCGTGGGCGGCGTGATGCCGACCTCGTGGCCGTAGACCTGGATGCTGTCCTCGCCGAACCAGCTGTCGCTGACCGCGATGGTGCCGTTCGACATGGCGAAGATCACATCGAAGAAGTGCTCGTCCTTCCAGACCTTGGCGATCCAGCGCTCATCCTCGACGTCGGTGCGATAGCCGCGGGCCTGGAAGAAGGCGAGGATGCGGGGGTAGTCGCCCGGCTTGCAGAAGACGTCGAGATCCTTCGTCGGCCGGCGGATGCCCGTATAGGCCGTCACCGCATAGGTGCCGGACAGCAGGAAGGGGATGCCGCTCTCCTTCAGCAGCCGCAGGGCCTCCCCGTAGAAGGCGACAGCGGCCTCGGGAGGATGGAAGCTGGGGTCGGCGACGGTGTCTGACATGATCCTGACCCTCGGGGGCGAGGGACTGGAAACGGTCGCGGTCTGAGGCCGGTTCCTTGGCGAAGGCGCGCCATGCATCTGATTTGTTTACGGTCTGGCCTTACGGGTTGCATTCAGGGGTGGCCGGAGGGGGTCTGCTTGCAAGGTCGTTGGCGTCTGTTCAGGCATGACGCGGGTCGGGTCGCCGGCCCGCCCGCCTGGGCCTATGTGGTCCTTTACGCCGCCGCCATGGCGGTCGGGTACTGGACGATGGCGCGGTTCGGGACGGCCACCATCTGGCTGGCCAACGGCGTCGCAACCGCCGCCCTGCTGCAGCTTCACCGTCGGCCGGCCCTGGCGGTTCTGGCCGCCTGCGCCGCGCTGGATGTCCTCGCCAACAGCCTGCGCGGATCGTCCCCCCTCTATCTGGCGGCCAATGTGGTGCTCAACCTCGGTATGGCGATGGCCGCCGCCGTGCTGGCGCGACGGGTCTGCGGCGCCGCGCTCGATCTGCGCCGGCCCGGTCGTCTGGCCCGGTTCGCGCTGCTGGCCGTTGTCCCGGCCACCGTCGTGGCCGCCCTGTCCGCCATGACCCTGACCTCGATAATCAGGCCTGTGCCCTGGGCGATCTGGCTGTTCGATCTCCAGAGCTATGTCGCCGTCGAAGTGCTGGGCCTGCTGCTTGTCACGCCGATCCTGCTGCTGCTGGCCCGTCGCCACCGGTTCGCGGGGGCGGCGCGCGCCACCGGAACCGAAGCCGCAAGTCTGGTCGGCCTGATGCTGGCCGTGACGGCCGCCGTCTTCTGGCAGAACAACGCGCCGCTGATGTTCCTCGTCTTTCTGCCGATGACGCTGATCAGCCTGCGCCTCTCGCCGGCCTGGTCGGCGGGCGCCCTGATCGGCCTGGCGCTGCTCAGCGGCGTGGCCACCCTGATGGGCCATGGGCCGGTCCACCTGACCCGGCTGGCGGATCTGCCCGGGCTCGAGAGCGTCCCCCCCATGGTGCGCAGCCTCGGCGTCTATAACCTGTTCCTGTTGGCCATCGTGATCACCGTCCTGCCGATCAGCACGGTGATGACCGAGCGGCGCCGGCTCGAGACCCGGC
>NZ_JAVHLH010000266.1 GCF_031082345.1 Brevundimonas sp.
CATGCGCGCATCCTTCTCGCTATTTCCCGTGCAGCAACAATACCTGAGGCAGAAGCCTGGATTTAGATCGCGCCCGCCACGAAGACGATGGCGTAGACGGTGATGTAGATCAGCAGGGAGGTCATCACCGAGCCGGCGGTCACGGGCGAAACGGCATCGGCGGTGCGCAGCACGCCCTGGACCACCCACGGCTGGCGACCGACCTCGGTGACGATCCAGCCGGCGATGACGGCCACAAAGCCGGCCGGCCCCATGGCCACGGCGAAACGCAGGAACCAGCGATTGTCGGTCAGCCGTTTGCGCCAGACCAGCCAGGCGCCCCACAGGCCCAGGCCGATCATCAGCAGGCCGAGGCCGACCATGATCCGGAAACTCCAGAAGACGAGGAAGACCGGGGGCTGATCCTCGGGCGCCACGGCGTCGAGCCCGGTCACCACCTCGCCGGGCGGGGCGACGAGGACGCCGGCTCCGGGCACGCCGAGTTCGAAATGGTTGGATTGGGTCGCGCGGTCGGGGATGGCGAACAGGATCAGCGGATGATCGGCCCGGGTCTCCCAATAGCCTTCCATCGCCGCCAGCTTTTGCGGTTGATGCTCCTTGGCGACGAGGCCGGATTCATGGCCGGCCAGCAACTGCAGGGGCGCGACCACCGCCAGCAGGCCGACCGCCATGGTCAGGGCGATGCGGCTTTCCCGCTGGTCGCGATTGCGCAGCAGCTGCCAGGCCGACGCCCCGCCGACCACCAGCGCCGTTGTCAGGAAGGCGGCCATCAGCATATGCGCCAGGCGCGACGGGAAGCTGGGGTTGAAGATCACCTCCATGAAGCTGGTGGCGACGAAGCGGCCGTCGGCCATGATCTCGAAGCCCTGCGGCGTCTGCATCCAGCTGTTGGCCGACAGGATCCAGAAGGCCGAAATGCTGGTGCCGACGGCGACGAGGACGGTGGCGAGGAAATGCAGCCGGGGGCCGACCTTCTTCCAGCCGAACAGCATGACGCCGAGGAAGGAGGCCTCGAGGAAGAAGGCGGTCAGCACCTCATAGGCCAGCAGCGGGCCGATGACGCCGCCGGTCAGGCGGATGAACTCCGACCAGTTGGTGCCGAACTGGTAGCTGAGCACGATGCCGGAGACGACGCCCATGCCGAAGCTGATGGCGAAGACCTTCACCCAGAACAGATAGAGGGTCTTGAAGGCCTCGCGCTTCGTCGTGAGCCAGAGTCCTTCCAGCACGGCCAGGAAGGCCGCCAGCCCGATGGTGAAGGCCGGAAACAGGATGTGGAAGGCGATGGTGAAGGCGAACTGCAGGCGCGACAGCAGCAGCGCGTCGAATTCCACGGCAGACTCCTTTGACCGGTTCTGACCCCGCCCTGACTATACCCTGGGCGGCTTCGCGTCGATGCGCCGAGCGACGCAGGACAGAACGCCACACCGGCGGAGGGACGGTCAGGCGGCGGGGAGTTCGACCCAGAAGGCCGCGCCCTGTCCGGGCGTCGAGACGACGCCGATCGAGCCGCCCTGCAGCTCGACCAGCCGTTTGGCGAGGGCCAGGCCGATGCCGTGCCCCTCGACCGTCGACCGCTCGAGTCCGAGGCGGTTGAAGGGTTCGAACAGCTGCGCCTGCTTCTCGGGCGACAGGCCGGGCCCGCGGTCGATGACCTCGATGCGGACGCCGTCGTAGACCTTGCTGGCGCGGAAGACGACCAGGCCGCCGGCCCCGCCGTACTTCACCGCATTGGAGGCGAGGTTGGCGATGACCTGGGTCAGGCGCTGGGAGTCGGCCAGGGCGATCAGTCCGTCGCCCTCGCTGACCACGTGGAGGCGAATGTCCTTCGCCTCGGGGCGCAGGGCGGTGGCGCGGCGGACGTCCTCAAGCACGCCCGGGACGTCGGTGGGACGCAGCTCGACCTTGACGGCGCCGGACTCGGCGCGAGCCACATCGAGCAGATCATGGGCCAGCGCCTCGACCTGGCGGGCGGTCTTGACCAGCATCTCGGCCATCTCGGCCTGGGTGGGCGTGATCGCCCCCAGCTGTCCGGTCTTCCACAGTTCGCCGATGCCGATGACCCCGCCGACGGGGCTCTTGATCTCGTGGGCGACGTTGGCGAGGAGGCGCGACTTGGCCTCCGAGGCCCGCTCGGCGCGCGACTGACCGGCCTTGGCGCGATCCGACAGGCGGTCGCGCTCCTCCAGCAGGGAGGCGACCAGCAGGATCGGCAGGCAGCCGAACAGCACCATCAACTGGGCCAGCAGGGCCTGGTCGGCCAGCTCCGGTCCGGCCGAGATGAACGGGCCGCGGCCGAGCATGGCCCCGCCGACGGCGGAGATGGCCACGATCACCAGGGCGGTGGCGACGCCGAGCACCCGGAACCGGGCCGCGAACAGGATCAGCAGCGGAATGACGACGAAGCCGACCTGCACCCGGGACTGGAAGAAGACCCCCGCGCAGACGGCGACCAGCAGGGCCAGCAGCACGACCGCCTCGGCCGCGCGGAAGGGCTTGCGCAGGGCGACGACGTGGCGCCGGGTCAGCGACAGCCCGAAGGCGCCGATCACGGCGATGCCGAGGGCGTGGCCGAACCACCAGGTCTGGAAGGTATAGAGCGGGTCGGCCCCGTTGATCAGGTAGAGGCCGGCGGCGGTGAGGGCCGCGGCCGGAATCGGCGCGAACACCGCCGCGCTCAGCAGGAAGCGGCAGGCCCCCTCGACGGTCGCCAGGTTGAGCGTCGGCGCGAACCGGCGCGCCAGCAGGACGGCGGCCGTGATCTCGATCATGTTGGTGACCGTGAACAGGGCGGTCAGGCCGTAGTTGTTGCCCGCCAGCAGCTCGCCCGCCGCGATTCCGGTGGCCAGCAGTCCGCCGAAACAGAGATCATACAGCGGTCCGCGGGCATTCCTGAGCCACACGGCCGTGCCGACCCCGCCAGCGGCCCAGAGGCCGGCGACGAGACCGGACGTCCGGGCGAACTGGATGGCCAGGACCACCAGAATCAACACGGCCACGGCGGTGAAGATCGGCGCCAGGGGCTCGCGGAAGAAGGCCATGGCGCTGTTGACGGCGACCGGAGGATCGGCGCGCGGGGCCGGAGCGACCTCGGGGGCCGGAACCGGTTCGGACGGATCGAGCGCGCGGCTCATGAGCATGGGGGTCCCGGGGATGCGGCCTTGTCTTGCCGTTTCCTTACCCCGCCGCTTCCTAATATCCCCTGAAGGTCAGGCGTTTGCGGTCAGCGCCCGGTTGAAAGCGCCGACTGCGGCGGCGGGGCCCTCGGGATCGTTCCAGACGGCCGCGCTGACCGCCACGAAATCGGCGCCGGCCCGGGCCAGGCCGCCGGCGGTGGCGGGCGTGATCCCGCCGATGGCGACGCAGGGAATCTCGACCGTCTCCTGCCATATGGTCAGGATCTCCGGGTCCGGCCGGTGAAGGGTGTCCTTGGTGTCGGTCGGGAAGAAGGCCCCGAAGGCGACGTAGTCGGCCCCGGCCTCGGCCGCCTCCATGGCCAGTTCGCGGCTGTCGTGGCAGGTGACGCCGATCATCGCGTCCGGGCCCATGAGGCGCCGGGCCTCGGCCAGCGCCCCGTCCGACTGTCCGATGTGGACGCCGTCGCAGCCGGAGCGGGCGGCGAGGTCGGGCCGGTCGTTGAGGATCACAGCCACGCCGCGGGCCCGGGCGACCGGGGCCAGGACCTCGACCGCGGCCAGGATGGCGGCGTCTTCGGCCGGCTTCAGGCGGATCTGCAGGGCGGCCACGTCGCCGGCGGCGAGGGCGGCGTCGAGGTCCCGCGCGAAGGCGGCCAGG
>NZ_JAVHLH010000267.1 GCF_031082345.1 Brevundimonas sp.
GCCGCCTCGGCCTCCTCCAGCCGGTCGAGCGCGAGCAAGGCCAGGCCGAGGTTCAGCCGGACGTCGAGATCGTCGGGTCGCGCCGCCAGCACCACCTCCAGCTTCGCGACGGCGTCGGCCGGCCGGCCCGCCCGGCGGTCCGCCACCGCGGCGTTGTAGAGCGCCTGCGGATCGGCCTGGACGACGGCGGGGGGCTCAAGCGCGATTGCGATCATCGCCACCCTCCCGGGTCTGGAGGGGCGCCGCCAGCAGCAGCCGCCGCACCCGCTCGCTCAGTTCGTCCGGGATGAAGGGCTTCACCAGATAGTCGGCGGCGCCGAGCTGGAGGGCGCCGACGATGTCCTGCTCGCGCTTCAGCGCCGTGAGCATGATGATGGGCGCGGTGGAGAGCCGGCCGGCCTTCAGCCGGCGCAGGACCTCGAAGCCGTCCATGATCGGCATCAGGGCGTCGAGCACGATCAGGTCGGGCTTCTGCTCGGCGATCGAGGCGAGCGCCTGGGCGCCGTCGCCGGCGACCAGCACGTCATGCCCGTCGGCGGAAAGCCGGTGCACCAGGAGGGACCGCAGCAGGGGATCGTCGTCCGCGATCAGGATGCGGCTTGCGGTCATGGGACGTCAGAACTCCACGTCTACGCCCCCTCACAGGATGCCGCCCCGGGGTGAATCAATCGCTACCGGCGAGGCAGGGGATCTACCGGCGAGGCAGGGGATCGAGGCGGCTCCGGAGGAAGGGCGCAGACACAACGGTAACGGTTCTGCGCGGCGCTGGTTCAGGCCGTGGGCGCGTTTGCCGCGGACGGCCAACGCCGGGTCTTCCGTGAAGTCGGCCGCCGCGCCCCTACGGCCGGCCCAGCTCCCCCGCCAGGGCGAGCATGCCGGGGGTGAAGTGTCGGTTCGAGCCCGACCGCCCGCACCATCATGAACCAGGTCCATGCACGGCTCCGTTGACTTGCCGGACGTCGAACCCGACAAGGTCCGTATGCACATCCGGATCCTGTTTCTGGGCGAATTCGGCGTCCGCTACGGACGCGAGCACACGCTGGAATGTCGGGAGCCCCTGACGGTCGCGGACCTCCGCCGCCGGATCGGCGAACAGGTTGAAGGCGCCGCCGCCATCCTGACGAGGCCGGACACCCGGCTGGTGGTCGATCAGACCATCGTCCCGGACTCGGCGAGCGTCGGGCCGGGCCAGGAAGTCGCCGTCCTGCCGATCTATTCGGGCGGATGAGATGGCGATCACGGCGCTCCTGTCACACGGCCCGCCCAGCGCTGAGGCCGAGCTCGCCGCCTTCATGAGCGGCCGCACCGGGGACGGGGCGGTGGTGGCCTTCGTCGGCCTCGCCCGGGACAGTTCGCGGGCCGGGCCGGTCACCGGCCTGTTTCTCGACCACTACGCCGGCTTCACCGAGCGGTCGCTGGAGGTCATCGCGGCGGACGCCCACGCGCGCTTCCCGGTCAGCGACATCCGGGTGATCCATCGCTGCGGCGACGTCGCGCCCGGCGAGGCGATCGTCTTCGTGGCCGTCGCCGCGCCCCACCGTCGGGCGGCGTTCGAGGCCGCGGACTATCTGATGGACCGGTTGAAGACCGAGGCGGCGTTCTGGAAGCGGGAGGACGGCCCCGACGGCTCGCGCTGGATCGAGCCGACCGACCAGGACCGCGCGGACCGACAGAGATGGAGCGACTGATGCCCGGGATCGACGAGAGCTTCGAATTCCATCCGCTGAACATCGCCGTGCTGACGGTGTCGGACACCCGCACGCCGGAAACCGACACCTCCGGCGGCCTGCTGGTCGAGCGGCTCACCGCTGCGGGCCACCGGCTGGCTGCCCGGGCGCTGGTCCGCGACGATGTCGAGGCCATCCGGGCCCAGGTGCAGGCCTGGGTCGACGATCCCGAGGTGGAGGTGATCCTGACCACCGGCGGCACCGGCTTCGCGCCGCGCGACGTCACGCCCGAGGCGGTCAAGCCGCTGTTCCGGCGCGAGATGGACGGCTTTTCCGTGGTCTTTCACCAGGCCAGTCAGGGCACGGTCGGGGTCTCGACCCTGCAGTCGCGCGCCTTCGCCGGTCAGGCCGGGGAGAGTTTCGTCTTCTGCCTGCCGGGATCGACCGGGGCCTGCCGCGACGCCTGGGACCTGGTGCTGGGGCTGGAGCTGGACAGCCGCTATCGCCCCTGTTCGCTGGCGGGCCAGATCCCCCGTCTGCGCGAGGTCTGCGCGTGAGCGACCTCAGCCATCTCGATGACGCCGGCCGCGCCCGCATGGTGGATGTCACCGGCAAGCCGCTGACCGACCGGACGGCGGTCGCCGAGGGCGTGCTGACCAGCGCCGCCGCGACGGTCGAACGCGCCATCGCGGGCGACACGCCCAAGGGCGCCGTGGTCTCGACCGCGGAGCTGGCCGGGGTCATGGCCGCCAAGCGCACCGCCGAGCTGATCCCCTTGTGCCACCCCCTGCCCCTGACCCGGGTCGCGGTGACGGTGACGCCGGACGCCGGCCTGCCCGGCTTCCGCATCCGCGCCGAGGTCCGCACCCGCGGACAGACCGGCGTCGAGATGGAGGCCCTGACCGCGGTCAGCGTGGCGGGCCTGACCCTGTTCGACATGCTCAAGGCCATCGACCGCACCATGGTCATCGGCGCCATCCAGGTGACGGCCAAGCGCGGCGGCCAAAGCGGCGACTGGAGCGCCGACCGGGGCGAAGGCGCCGCGACATGATCGGCTTCGACGAGGCGCTGGCCCTGATCGAGGCGGCGGCGACGCCGCTGGACCGCGAGACCGTCGTCCTGGCCGACGCCCCCGGGCGGGTGCTGGCGGCGCCGGTCGTGGCCGGGCTGGACTCGCCGGCCTCGGACACCTCGGCCATGGACGGCTATGCGGTGCGCGAGGCCGAGGTGGCCGCCCTGCCCGCGCGGCTGCGGGTCGTCGGCGAGTCCTTCGCGGGCCGCGGCTTCGACGGACGAATGGGCCCCGGCGACTGCGTGCGCATCTTCACCGGCGCACCGATGCCGCAGGGCGCGGACCGGGTGATCATCCAGGAGATCGTACGCCGCGACGGCGACATGGCCGTGTTCGGCCACGCCCTCGGCGGCGGCCGCCACGTGCGGGCCATGGGCTCGGACTTCCGCAAGGGCGACATTCTGTTGGAGCCGGGACGCCGCCTGGATCCCCGGGCCATGGTCGCCGCGGCGGCGGCCGACCGGGCGGCCGTCGAGGTCTGGCGCCGGCCCCGGGTGGTCGTGCTGGGCACCGGCGACGAGCTGGCGGAGCCGGGAACGGCCGCCGGCATTCCCGGCGCGATTCCGGAAAGCGTCTCGTTCGGCGTCGCGGCCCTGATCGCCCAGTACGGCGGCGAGGTGGTCACCCGGCGGCGCTTGCCGGATGACCCGCAGGCGCTCGAGGCCGCGGCGGCGGAAGCGCTGGACGAGGCCGATCTGGTCGTGGTCACCGGCGGCGCCTCGGTCGGCGAGAAGGACTACGCCCGGGCCATGTTCGGTCCAGCGGGGCTGGAGCTGGTCTTGTCGAAGGTGGCGATCAAGCCGGGAAAGCCGGTGTGGCTGGGCCGAGCCCGGGGCAAGCTGGTGCTGGGCCTGCCCGGCAATCCAACCTCGGCCATGGTCACCGGCCGCCTGTTCCTGGCCCCGCTGGTCGCCGGCCTTTCGGGCGAGACGGCCGGCGCCGCCCTGGGCTGGCGGCCGGCGCGGCTGGTCCTGGACAAGGGGCCGGCCGGGCAGCTATGACCGGGCCACGGATTCGAGTATCCCAGGCGCCCGCGGC
>NZ_JAVHLH010000268.1 GCF_031082345.1 Brevundimonas sp.
GTCCAGCCGTCCGGTCTCGCCGAGGGTCAGGGTCAGGGCGCCCGACAGATTGTGCCAGGCCCAGTAGAGGTCGACCTCGCGCGCCTCGGGCATGACCTGTTTGATCAGCTCGATCAGGCGGCGGATGGACGGGTCGAAATAGCGGGCCATGGTCTCGCCGCCGAAGGTCGGGTTGGCGTTGGTCTGGGCCACCAGGGCGGCGTAGTGTTTCCAGCCCGGGCCGCCTTTCAGCGACCACTGGAACGGCGGCCGCAGGAAGGCCTCGAACAGCCCCTCCAGGGTCATGCCGCCGGGTCCCGGATCACGGGCGTAGCGGTTGATGGCGTCGACGCGCTCGTTGTTCCAGACCTCGGCCCGGCGCAGGAAGACGGCGTCGAACAGGCCCCGTTTGGCGCCGAAATAATAGTGCACAAGGGCCGTATCGACGCCGGCCTCGCGCGCCACCTCGCGGATGGTGACGCCGTAGAAGCCATGTTTCGAGAACAGATCCTCGGCGGCGTCCAGGATCGACTCGCGCGTGTCGGCGGCGCCTTCGGCCCGGGCCTTCGACGGGCGGCCCCGCCGGGCGGGGGCGGGAGACTCGGGAGCGGGCGCGTCGAGCTTGGTCATCCGGCGAAGCTAGGCCGCGTCAGGCCGTCATGGCAACGGCGCCACAGGTCCGGCGCGGAGGGCGCCCGACAAGCGCCGCCGTTTGACAGGCGGGGGAAAACGGTTACGTTCCTAGAAAATCATTGAACGCTGAATAAAAGCGTCTCGGGCTGGAAATCACTGGAATGGGGCTTCACATGAACCGCTACATCAAGACCGCCTTGCTGGCGGGCGCCGCCTGGAGCGCGCTTTCGACCTACGCCGTCGCGCAGGACGTTCCGACGCAAACCGAAGAGGCCGCTGCCGTCGGGGACGTCATCGTCACCGCCCGCCGCCGCGACGAGGCGCTCAAGGACGTGCCGATCTCGGTCTCGGCCCTGGGCGAGGAACGGCTGGAGCAGACCGGCGCTTCCGACATCACCGCCCTGCAGCAGCAGACGCCGAATGCGACCGTTCAGGTGGCGCGCGGCTCCAACTCGACGCTGATCTCGTTCATCCGCGGCGTCGGCCAGCAGGATCCGCTGTGGGGCTTCGAGCCCGGCGTCGGCCTGTACGTCGACGACGTCTATGTCGCCCGTCCGCAGGGCGCCGTGCTGGACATCTACGACGTCCAGCGCATCGAGGTGCTGCGCGGGCCGCAGGGCTCGCTGTACGGCCGCAACACGGTCGGCGGCGCGGTCAAATACGTCACCAACCGTCTGTCGCAGGACGCCGAACTGACGCTGCGCGGCGCCTACGGCAGCTACAACCAGATCGATCTGATGGCCTCGGGCAGCGTGCCGCTGGCCGACAATTTCCGCATCGGCGGCGCTGTCGCCAGCTATATGCGCGACGGCTACGGCGAGAACATCAACACCGGCGCCGAACACTACAACAAGGAGGTGCTGGCCGGCCGTCTGAGCGCCGAGTGGGAGCCGCGCGAGGAGATGTCGATCCGCCTGTCCTATGACCGGGTGGAGGACGATTCCAATCCCCGTCACGGCAGCCGTCTGGTCGCCGGCGCCACCCCGGCCGGCGCCATCCTGTCCAGCGTTTACGACACCAACGCGGGAATCGGCGACGACAACTCGGTGATGACCCAGGGCGCCTCGGCGACCGTCCAGATCGACATGAACGAGCACTGGACCTTCAAGTCGATCACGGCCTGGCGTGAAGGTGAAACCGACACGGTCATCGACTTCGACAACACCCCGTCGCCGACGCTGGACATCCCCGGCTACTATGCCGACGACCAGCTGACGCAGGAGTTCCAGTTCCTGTTCGACTACGACCGGATCCAGGGCGTGGCTGGCTTCTTCTATCTGGACGGCCATGCAGAAGGCGCCTTCGACACCATCTTGGGCGCGCTCGGCATCGTCATCGGCACCAACGGCGAGGTGAACACCGAGAGCTGGGCCGGCTTCGCCGACATCAACTTCGACCTCACCGACCGCCTCCACCTGGGCATCGGCGCCCGCTATACGCTGGACAACAAGGAAGGGACGGTGTTCCGCGCCAACTATCTCGGCGCCACCCGCAGCCCGCTGCTCGGCGGCGCGGTCCGTCCGCCCCTGCTGGTGCGGACCGACTACACCAACGACAACGACTTCAGCCAGTTCACGCCGCGCATCGCCCTGTCGTTCGACCTGACGGAGGATATGACGACCTACGCCTCGTATTCGCAGGGCTTCAAGTCGGGCGGGTTCGACATGCGCGGCGACGCCATCCTGACGCCGGACACGGTCAACGGCTATGACCCGGAAACGGTCGACTCCTATGAGATCGGCCTGAAAGGCGCGCTCGACCGCCTGACGTTCGCCGCCTCGATCTTCTACAACGAGTATCAGGACCAGCAGGTCACCACCCAGGTTCCGGCCGTCGGCGGCATCGCCAGCTTCGTCGACAACGTCGGTTCCTCGACCTTCTACGGCGCCGAGTTCGAAGGCCAGCTGCGCATCCTCGACAACCTGTCGGCCAGCTTTGCGGTCGGCTATCTGCACTCCGACTTCGACGAGTTCCTGCGCTACAATCTGGGGCTCGGCGTCTATGAGGACATCTCCGATCTGGTGGTGCTGCAGAACGCCCCGGAATGGACCGGCTACCTCGGCTTCACCTGGATCGGCGACGTGGGCGGCGGCGAACTGGCGGTGACCCCGTCGGTCAGCTATCGCGGCGACTCCAGCATGTTCGAGTTCCCGAACCCGACCCTCGACCAGGAGGCCTACACCCTGGTCGACCTGTCGATCGTCTGGACCGATCCGAGCGACCGCTACACGGTCGGCCTGTACGGCAAGAACCTGACCGACGAGGAGTACCGCGTCGGCGGCTACAACTTCCCGGGCGCGCTCTTCGACAACTCGATCATCGGCTACTACGGCCCGCCGCAGACGGTGACCGCCGCGCTGAAGGTCAATTTCTGATCCAAGAGACTCCTGAAGCCTGATCGCATGTGATCACGGGCGGCGGTTCACCTGAGCCGTCGCCCTTTTTCTTTTACGGCGCGCCACGGCCCCGCTACCGTTCCGCCCAACCAGAAGACCAAGTCGAGGGAAACGCCATGACCGACACGGCCGCCGCCGCGCCCGTCCGCCCGGGCTACCGCTACTATGTGCTGGCGGTGCTGGTGCTGATCTATGCGCTGAACTTCCTCGACCGGCAGATCATCGGCATCCTGGCGGCGCCGCTGAAAGAGCATTTCGGGCTCACCGATTCCCAGTTCGGCCTGCTGGGCGGCATCGCCTTCGCCTCGGTCTATTCGACCCTGGCCATTCCGCTGGCGTGGCTGGCGGACCGCTTCAGCCGGGTGTGGATCATGACCGGGGCGCTGGCGGTGTGGAGCGGCTTCACCGCCCTGTGCGGCATGGCCGGATCCTATACCCAGCTGTTCCTGTTCCGCATGGGCGTGGGCGTCGGCGAGGCCGGCGGGGTGGCCCCGGCCTATTCGCTGATCTCCGACTATTTCCCTCCGTCGCAGCGGGCCCGGGCCCTGGCCGTCTTCGCCTTCGGCATCCCGATCGGGACCGCGGCGGGCACCCTGGTGGGCGGACTGCTGGCGGTCGCCTACGACTGGCGCGTCGCCTTCGTCGTGGTCGGCCTGCTGGGCCTGCTGCTGGCGCTGCAATTCCGCACCACGCAAAACATCGAGCCGACAGTACCCTACGACCGGGCGAGCGAGCTGACTGCGGAGCTGAGGGCCTT
>NZ_JAVHLH010000269.1 GCF_031082345.1 Brevundimonas sp.
GCCGCGCCGCGATTCGCGCCACCACGCCGGACCGCCTGCCACTGGCCGGCGCGCTGGTGCCGGGCCTGTTCGCCCTGACCGGCCTGGGCTCGCGCGGCTTCTGCGTCGCCCCCCTGCTGGCCGAGCACATCGCGGCCCTGGCGACCGGCGCGCCCTCGCCCCTGCCGGCGGCTTTGGCCGCGCGGGTCGACCCGAAGCGGTTCGTGATGGCCGCCCCCCTTGCGCAACCTTCACCGGAGGCGGACGGTTAGGATTGAGACAGGGCGTCTTTCAGAGAACCGGAGAGCCAAACATGACCCGTCTGATTTCCTGGCCCGCCATCGCCGCGGTCGCCGCCCTGACGGCCTCCTGCGCGCCGACCCCCGACATGATGGGATCCGGCGGCGACGGCGCCCGGCCCGAGCACCAGTGTTTCAGCGCCGAGCAGGTGCGCAATTTCCGCGCCGGGGGGCCGGGCCAGCTCTATATCAGGGTCATGCGGAATCAGGTGTTCGAGCTGAATTCCTCGGGCGGCTGCACCGATCTGGACTTCACCCAGCAGCTCGCGATCACCCCTGACGTCGGCGCCATGGCCGGCGGACGCATCTGCACCGGCGACTGGGCCCGGATCACCCTGCCCGCCTCGTCCGCCCCACCCCGGACCTGCCGCGCCCGGGTCAGCCGCATGCTGACCGAGGCGGAGATCGCGGCCCTGCCCGACGCCCACCGGCCCTGAGATTCAGGCCTTCTGGGCGTAGCCGAGGCGCTGGTTCAGCTTGTCGATCAGGTCGATGGCGGTGTCGGCGATGACCGAGCCGGGCGGGTAGACCGCCGCCGCGCCCATATCGATCAGGGTCTGGACGTCCGACGGCGGGATCACCCCGCCGACCACGATCATGATGTCCGACCGGCCCAGCTTCTCCAGCTCGGCCTTCAGTTCGGGCACGAGCGTCAGGTGGCCCGCCGCCAGCGACGAGGCGCCGACGGCGTGGACGCCGCGCTCGACCGCCTCCTTCGCCGCCTCGGCCGGGGTCTGGAACAGCGAACCGGCCGTCGCCTCGAAGCCGAGGTCGCCATAAGCGGTGGCGATGACCTTCTGGCCGCGGTCGTGACCGTCCTGACCGAGCTTGGCGATCAGGACGCGCGGCGGGCCGCCGTCGTTCTCGACGAAGGCGGCGACCATGCCGCGGGCGCGGGCGATCTTCGGATCGTCGCCGGCCTCCTTCGCATAGACGCCGGAGACGGTCTTCACCGTGGCCACGTGGCGGCCGAAGGCGGCCTCCAGCGCATCGGAGATCTCGCCGACGGTGGCGTAGGCGCGGGCGGCCTCGACCGACAGCTGCAGCAGGTTGGCGTTCCCGCGCGCCCCGGCGGTCAGGGCGTCCAGCGCCGCCTGGGTCTTCGCCTCGTCGCGTTCGGCGCGCAGCCGTTTCAGCTTGTCGAGCTGGGAGGTCAGGACGGCGGCGTTGTCGACCTTGAGCACCGGGATGTCGTCGACGTGGTCGGCGAGGTATTTGTTCACCCCCACCACCGTCTGCTGGCCGGTGTCGATCCGGGCCTGCGTCTTCGCCGCCGACTCCTCGATGCGGAGCTTGGGCACCCCGGCCTCGATGGCTTTCGCCATCCCGCCCAAGGCCTCGACCTCGGCCATGTGGGCGCGGGCCTTTTCGGCCAGTTCGTGGGTCAGGCGCTCGACGTAGAAGCTGCCGCCCCACGGATCGATGACCCGGGTCAGGCCGGTCTCCATCTGCAGCAGCAACTGGGTGTTGCGGGCGATGCGGGCCGAGAAGTCGGTCGGCAGGGCCAGGGCTTCGTCGAGGCTGTTGGTGTGCAGACTCTGGGTCTGGCCGCCCGCCGCCGCCATGGCCTCGACCATGGTGCGGCTGACATTGTTGAACACATCCTGCGCCGCCAGCGACCAGCCGGAGGTCTGGCAGTGGGCCCGCAGCGACAGGGAGCGCGGATCCTTCGCGCCGAATTTCGACACGGCCTCGGCCCACAGCAGGCGCCCGGCGCGCAGCTTGGCCACCTCCATGAAATAGTTCATGCCGATGGCCCAGAAGAAGCTCAGGCGCGGGGCGAACCGGTCGATCGGCATGCCGGCGGCGACCCCGGCCTTCATGTATTCGACGCCGTCGGCGAGGGTGTAGGCCAGCTCCAGATCGGCCGAGGCCCCGGCCTCCTGCATGTGATAGCCGCTGATCGAGATCGAGTTGAATTTCGGCGCGTGCTCGGCCGTCCAGGCGAAGATGTCCGAGATGATCCGCATGCTCGGCTCGGGCGGGTAGATGTAGGTGTTGCGGACCATGAACTCCTTGAGGATGTCGTTTTGGATGGTCCCGGTCAGGGCGCTGTGGGCCACGCCCTGCTCCTCCGCCGCGACGATGTAGAGGGCCAGAACCGGCAGGACGGCGCCGTTCATGGTCATCGACACGCTCATCCTGTCCAGCGGGATGCCGTCGAACAGGGTGCGCATGTCGTAGATGGAATCGATGGCCACGCCGGCCATGCCGACGTCGCCCCGGACGCGCGGATGGTCGCTGTCGTAGCCCCGGTGCGTCGCCAGATCGAACGCGATCGACAGCCCCTTCTGACCGGCCTCGAGGTTGCGGCGGTAGAAGGCGTTGGAGGCCTCGGCCGTCGAGAAGCCGGCGTACTGGCGGATGGTCCAGGGGTTGGACGCATACATCGTCGGATAGGGGCCGCGATGGTAGGGCGCGATCCCGGGCAGGCCGCGGATGAAGTCGAGGCCGTCGAGGGCCGAGGCGTCATAGGCCGGGGCCACGGTCAGGCCTTCGGGGGTGTTCCACGGCTCGCGGGCCGGACCGGCGCCGACGGGGGCCAGGTCCAGATCGATCCGGGTGAAGTTCGGGGCGCTCATCGGCCGGCCTCCTTCGATTCGAATGGCGCGGCGAGGCGCATCGGGGTCAGGGGCTCGCAGGCGTCGCCGCCGCCATCCGGGGCGACCGGCCGGTCCGGTTCGACAGGGGCGGGGCGGGGGTCGGAGTCGACGAATTTGGTCACCCCCACCATCTGGGCGACGCCGCCCGCGAGCGCCGCTTCCAGCGTCTGCCGGGCCCGGGCCACGCGGGGCTGGATCAAATGGCCGCGCAGGGCCTCGACGATGCCGCCCTCGGCCTCGATCTTCTGGAACTCGGCCCAGCCGGCCTCGGCCAGTTCGCGGGTGCGCTGGTCGAGGAACCACGAGCCCGCCGCCGGGTCGTCGACGCGGCCGATGTGGGCCTCTTCCATCAGCACCAGCTGGGTGTTGCGCGCCTGACGGCGGGCGAAGGCGTCGGGTCGGCCGCTGGCCCGCGAGAAGCCGTCCAGCACCACCGCATCGGCGCCGCCGACCGCGCCGGCGAATCCGGCGGCGGTCAGCCTGAGCAGGTTCGGCCACGGGTCGCGCGCCGACAGCATCCGCCGCGACGACCGCGCCTCGATGATCGCGGGCGTCCCGGCCCCGAAGGCGCGGCTGAGCGAACGCCAGATCAGTCGCAGGGCGCGGACCTTGGCGAGGCTGTCGAAATATTCCTGGTCGACCGCGACGCCGAGCACCGTCCCCTTCAGCGCCTGCTCCGCCGTCATCCCGGCCTTGAGGGCCGCCCTGACCAGAGCTGCGGCGTTGGCGGCGATGAAGGCCAGTTCCTGACCGATCGAGCCGCCGGCCTCGTGGACGACGCGGCCGCCGGCGAGGAAAAAGGTCGCCTCGGGATAGGCTCCCGCGTGGCGCGCCGCCGTGTTGGCGGCCAGCATAAGGTGCTCCTCCACGGAGCGCG
>NZ_JAVHLH010000026.1 GCF_031082345.1 Brevundimonas sp.
CCACCGGCGAGCCCGACGAGCCGCCGATGGTGTCGGACGACACGGCCATGTTCATCACCGTGTCCGGGTCGATGCGGTCCTTCGCCGCCAGCAGCTTCGGGGCCACGTCGAACGGCGCCGCCCCGGTGGCGCGATCCCACAGGCCGGCGAAGGTGGTGAAGGCGCCGAACCGCTGCCCCGGCACGTCCGAACCCTCGATCCGGCCGTAGGTCAGCCGCAGCGTGCCCGTGGCGTCCGGATAGACGGCGTCGCCATAGGCCGCGAACCGCGCCGCCGCCAGCCGCTCCGAGGCCCGGCTGGTCGGCGCCTCGACCCGGGCTTCCCAGTCGGCCCGCACCGCGCGCGTCTCGTCCTGGATCGACAGCAGATAGCGGATCAGCGGATCGTCCGAGGCCTCGATCGCGGCCAGACCGCCCTCCCACAGGGCCCGGCGCACCGCCGGATCGGCCAGGGTCGTGCCCTCGACCAGCCGCGCTGACAGGCCCTCGGGCGACTCCTGGCCCAGCAGGCCGCGCACGCGGGGATCATCGACGGTCAGCCATTCCCGGGTCTTGGACAGCCACCACTCCAGCCGCAGCTGCTCCAGTGACGGATAGACCGGCCGTTCCGCGAACAGGCCCGACTGCACCCCCGACAACCGACTGTCGGCGTATTCCGGCAGGCGTTCCTCCGAAGGTTTCTGCCGCTCCTGCGCACCCCGCACCAGGGTCCGCGCCCAGTTGAACAGCTGCGAGCCGCCCCCGGCGCCGGTGGTGCCCACCCCGGTCCCGCCCTCGAGCAGGGCCATGGCGGGATACAGTTCGCGCATCACCGGCTGCACCGCCGCCAGATCACCCCACGGGTCGCCCATCCGCGCCGCCAGCGCGGCGTCGGCCGCCACGCGCCGACGGAAGTCCGCCTCGTTCTCGGCCCGGCCGGCCATGAAGGCCGGATCGACCAGGGCCGCCATCCGGCCGCGCCCGCGCTTGTAGGTGTTCTCCACGCCCGAGATCGGGTCCATGGCGATGAAGGCGTTCTCCTCGCTCTCCTCCGAGAAGCGGATCAGCCGCCCGCGCAGCTCGGAGGCGATCAACTGGTCCAGCGGCAGGACCACGTCCCGCACCGTCATCAGCTGGTCCTGGGTCAGCAACCGCTGCGTCGATCCCGGGCTGCCCGAGACGAACACCGGCGTGCCCTCCGCCGGCTTGTCGGCGTTCCATTTGAAGTGGGTCGGCGTCGCGACCGGCTGGCCGTTCTCATAGAGGCGGATGAAGGCCGCATCGATGGCGAAGCGCGGGAAGCTGAAATTGTCCAGGTCGCCGCCGAAGGTCGCGGCCCGGTCTTCCGGCGCGAAGGCCAGCCGCACGTCGGTGTAGCGGCGGTACTGGTACAGCTTGAACTGGCCGCCGCGGTACAGGCTGACCACCTGGCAGCGGATCGTGGCGTCGCCGGCGCAGACCTCCTGTTCGATCCGGCCCGCTTCCGCGTCGCGCGCCTGGGTGAAGGCCTGGCCGTCCAGCCCTTCGCCGGCCGCGTGCATCCGCGCCGTCACGTCGGTGATCTCGGTCAGGATCTCGGCCGTGCCGCCCGGGCATTTCAGCTCGTCCTCACGGGTGCGCGGCGCGAAGCCGGTCTCGGCGTAGTTCACTTCCTGTGTCGACAGGTTGGCCACGCAGCTGGCGACGCAGTGGTTGTTGGTCATCACCAGCCCCTCGGCCGAGACGATGCCCGCCGAACAGCCGCCGAACTTGACCGAACTCAGCCGCACCCGGTCCAGCCAGGCCTGGTCGATATTGGTCCCCAGCGTCTGGTTGGCCCGCGCGATCGGGAAGTTGTCGAAGGTCCACATGCCCTCCTCAGCCTGCGCCGAAGAGGCGGCGGCGAGGGTCAGCAGGGCGGCGGCGAGGGCGGGGGTGAGATGACGCATCGTTTGCTCCTTCCTTCTCCCTTGCGGTGGAGAAGGCGTCGGTGGAACCGACGACTTGGACGGGTGGCAGGACCGGCGAAGCCGGGACTGACGGATGAGGGGTCTTGCCGACGGTTGCCGACGGTGGGCCGGACCATGAATGACGAAGGGGTCGCCCGGCAAGACCGGTGCGACCCCTCATCCGACCCGCTGCGCGGGCCACCTTCTCCCGCAAGGGGAGAAGGATCAGGAGCGTTCGATGACCCACACGATCTTCATCGACGGCGAGGCCGGGACCACGGGGCTGGAGATCCGCGAGCGGCTGGAGGCGCGCGGGGATCTGGCGCTGATCCTGCTGGGCGACCGGCGGCGCGACGTGGCGGCGCGGCGCGAGGCGCTGAACGAAGCCGACGCGGTGATCCTTTGCCTGCCGGACGAGGCGGCGAAGGAAGCGGTGTCGATGATCGAGAACCCGGCGGTGCGGGTGATCGACGCCTCGACGGCCTATCGGGTCGATCCGGCCTGGACCTATGGCTTCGCCGAGATGGCGCCGGGACAGCGGGAGCAGATCGCGGAGGCGACGCGGGTCTCGAACCCGGGCTGCTATCCGACCGGCTTCATCGGGCTCGTGCGGCCGCTCGTGTCGGCGGGGATCATTCCGGCGGGCTGGCCGGTGACGGTCAATGCGGTGTCGGGATACTCGGGCGGCGGCAAGGCGATGATCGCGGAGTTCGAGAGTGGCCAGGCGGAGGCGTATCGCGCCTATGGCCTGTCGCTGAAGCACAAACATGTGCCGGAGATGACGAAGCACACCGGACTGGAGCGGCCGGTGCTGTTCGCCCCGGCGGTGGGGGCCTACCGGCAGGGGATGCTGGTCGAGGTTCCGCTGCAGCTGGCGGCCCTGCCGTCGTCGCCGTCGGTGGAGGTGGTGCACGGGGCGTTGGCCGAGGCCTATGCGGACTGTCGCTTCGTCGAGGCAGCCGAGCTGGAGGAGACCGAGGCCATGACCGGGATCGATCCGGAAGGGCTGAACGGGACCAACAAAATGCGTCTGCATGTGTTCGGCGACCGGGCGGGCGAGCAGGTGCGGCTGGTCGCCTTGCTGGACAATCTCGGCAAGGGGGCCTCGGGGGCGGCGGTGCAGAATCTGAACCTGATGCTGGGGCTGGATGAGGGGACGGGGCTCACCTGATCCGCTGCGCTTGAAAACCGCCGGCCCATTTCCGACGTATCAACCGTCATGACCCACGCCCTGTCCCGCCGCCATCTGATGCTGACCGCCGGCGCGGTCGGATTGAGCGCCTGTTCGCCGGGGCCGGCGGACGCCTCGGAGCGGCAGTATGCGAACTCGCCGTTCCGGCGGATCACCGACGCCCAGTGGCGGGCGCGACTGCCGCGGGCCAGCTATGACGTGCTGAGGCGCGAGGCGACCGAGCGACCCTACACCAGCCCGCTGAACGACGAACACCGGGCCGGGACCTTCGTGTGCCGGGGCTGCGAGCTGCCGCTGTTCCGGTCGCAGTGGAAGTACGACAGCGGCACGGGGTGGCCGAGCTTCTACGACGTCATCGCCGCCAATATCGGGACCAAGACCGACTTCGCCATCGGCATTCCGCGTACGGAGTATCACTGCGCCCGCTGCCTGGGGCACCAGGGTCATATCTTCGACGACGGGCCGCGGCCGACGGGGAAACGCTACTGCAACAACGGCGTGGCGCTGAGCTTCAGGCCCGCCTGACCGCCTTGATCGCCGACTCGACGGTGACGCCGGTCCAGACGGCGGCGATGATCACCAGCAGGCCGTAGTCGTGGCCGGGCCAGAAGATCGGCACGGCGGCGGCGAAGATGACGGCGAGCGGGAACAGGCCGGCCCAGATCGCCGTGCCCGGGCTGTCGCGATGGATCATCGGCGGCCGGGCGGCCTGTTTCATGCGCCGCTGCAGCATCGGGTTCAACAGCACGAAGCCGGCCGAGCAGGCGACGGCCAGCACGGCGTTGCGCAGCAGCTGGGGCGTGGCGCCGTAGAAGCTGCTGGTCACCACGACGAGCACCAGCGCAAGGCCGGTGGACAGGGCCAGCAGCAGGTTCGGTTCGAGACGGTTCAAGACTTCACCTTCACATAGGATCCGGGCGCGGGTTCGATCGGCTTGAGCGGGCCCTTTTTGGGGTCGCGGGCGAGGACCCAGTCGCCGGAGCGGGCGTGCAGCCAGTCGGCCCAGTGGCTCCACCAGCTGCCGGGATGCTCCTCGGCCTGCGCCTGCCACTCGGCCAGGGAGGCGGGCAGGGCGGGGTTGGTCCAGTGCTGGTATTTCTTCGCCGCGGGCGGATTGACCACGCCGGCGATATGGCCCGAGCCGGCCAGGGTCAGGGTGACGTCGGCGCCGGAGAAGGCCCGGGCCGAGCGATAGACCGAGTTCATCGGGGCGATGTGATCCTCGCGGCTGGCCTGGAAATAGAGCGGGATCTTCACCGTCGACAGGTCGACGCGGACGCCGCCGATCTCGAACTGGCCCTGCGACAGGGCGTTCCGGCCGTACATCGAGCGCAGATAGTCCATGTGCAGCTTTTTCGGCATACGGGTCTGGTCGGCGTTCCAGAACAGCAGGTCGAAGGCGGGCGGATCCTTGCCCATAAGATAGTTGCTGACGAAGAAGGACCAGATCAGATCGTTGGCGCGGAGCGCATTGAAGGTCTCGGCCATGGCCGCGCCGGGCAGGACGCCGCCGGCCGCGTCCATCTGCTGCTCGATCTCGTTGAGCCAGTGGTCGTCGGTGAACAGCAACAGGTCGCCGGCCTCGGCGAAGTCGTGCTGGGCGGCGAAGAAGGTGTTGGCGGTGACGCGGTCGTCCTTTTTCGCGGCCATATGGGCCAGGGCCGCGCCCATCAAGGTGCCGCCGATGCAGTAGCCGACGGTGTTGATGTGCTCGGCCTTCGACTGTTCGAGGGCCTTTTCGACGGCGCGGTAGACGCCCTTCTCGAGGTAGTCGTCGAAGCCGTAGCCGGCCTTGTCGACATCCGGATTGACCCAGGAGCAGACGAAGACGGTGAAGCCCTGGGCCGAGAGCCAGCGGATCATCGAGTTCTCGGGCTGCAGGTCCAGAATGTAGAATTTGTTGATCCACGGCGGGAAGATCAGCAGCGGGATCTCACGCTGTCTGTCGGTGGCGGCGTCGTACTGGATCAGTTCGAACAGCTCGTCGCGCCAGACCACCTGGCCGGGGGCGGTGGCGACGTTCTCGCCGACCTTGAAGCGGCCGTAGTCGGCCTGGCTGATCTTCAGCTTGCCGGCGCCGCGCTCCAGATCGGCGGCGAAATTCTGCATCCCCTTCACCAGTGATTCGCCGTTCGACTCCGCCAGGGCCTTCAGGGCGGCGGGGTTGGAGGCGAGGAAGTTGGAGGGCGAGAAGGCGTCGGTCAGCAGCCTGGTGAAGAATTCGGCGCGGCGTTTGGTGCGCGGGTCGATGTCCTCGACGCTGGAGACGAGGCCGTTCATCCAGTCGGCGGTGGCCAGATAGGACTGGCGCATGACGTCGAACATCGGGTTTTCGGACCAGGCCGGGTCCTTGAAGCGCTTGTCCTTTGACGGCGCGGTGGCGACCTCCTCGCCGGCGGCGCGGCGGGTGGTGGAGGCCCACAGGTCCATGTAGCGGTTGAACAGGTCGGCCTGGGCGGCGAACAGCTTGTCCGGACGCGCGGCGAGGCTGGTCATGACCGAGTTCATGGCCGGACCGACGTTGAACGGATCGGGCGACAGGGCGGCGGGGCGGTCGGCCTGAGACAGGGCGGCCTCGGCGATGGCGGCCTGGGCCGTCATGGCGGCGCGGGCCAGGTTCAGCGACAGGGTTTCGAGCATCTGGCGCTGGTCGGCGGCCGGGGAGGCGGACGCGGCGGGGCCGGGCTCCGGTTTCGGGGCCGGCTCCGGGGCGGGCGCGGGCTGGTCAGAGGCGACTTTGGCCCTGGCGGCGCGGGGGCGCGGAGGCTTGGCCGAGGTCGGGCGACCGGACTTGCGCGGCGCGCGCGCGGCGGCGGTCGCGGGAGCCGGGGGCGGGGTGGTCGGACGCTTGGCCATGCAGGAAGGCTCCGGGAGGACGTCAGGATCGGACGTAGGGGTCGTCGCCGCCCTTCCGCCGGTCGCCATCATGGCATATGACCGCCCCTGACATGAACGCGCCGATCGGGAAATTCGCAGCGGCCGCGGCCGTCGCCGCCGCCGCGGCCGGCCTGGGCGCCTGCGTGGGGGCGTTCGATCCGCAGACGGACCCGACCTCGCCGGCGGCGGCACAGGTCCAGACGCTGGTCGAGGCCAACCGCGAGTATCCCCGCTGGGCCGACTTCCCCAGGGCGCTGCAGGCCGAGCCGGACCCCGCGATGATCGCGGCGCGCGTGAACACGCTGAACCAGTCGGGCGGAGCGCTGGCGAGCGAGGTCGCGCGCATCGACTGGACGCTGACCGAAGATCCGGCCGCCTTCGCCGCGGCGGTCCAGGCGCGAATCGACGCCGTGAAGGTCGACCCGGTGACCGCGCAGACCGCCGCCGAGATCGAGGAATTCGCCCGGCGCGCCCGGGAACGCGGCCGCGCCCCGCCGCCGGTCCCGCGCCGCTAGCCCCATCTGGAATCGCCGGGACGACAGAATCCCGGGATCATCGTCCTCAGGAGAACGCCCATGGCCGGAACGGCCCCCTACGCATCCACGCTGGCCGCCGACGCCGCCCGGGTCACCGAACTGGCGGCCATCGCCAGCTACGCCCAGATCGGCCGCGGCGACGAGAAACAGGCCGACCAGCTGGCCGTCGACGCCATGCGCACGGCGCTGAACAAGCTCGACATCGACGGCAAGATCGTCATCGGCGAGGGCGAGCGCGACGAGGCGCCGATGCTGTACATCGGCGAGAGGGTCGGCACCGGGAAGGGCCCGGCCATCGACATCGCCCTCGATCCGCTGGAGGGCACGACCCTGACGGCCAAGGCCATGGCAAACGCCCTGTGCGTACTGTCGATGTCGCCCGGCGGCGGCATGCTGCACGCGCCCGACACCTATATGGACAAGATCGCCATCGGGCCGGGCTACAAGCCGGGCACGGTCGATCTGGACATGAAGCCGCAGGACAACGTCCGCTCGCTGGCCTCGGCCAAGGGCGTCGACCCGCGCGACATCACCGTCTGCGTCATGGACCGGCCGCGCCACGCCGAGCTGATCGCCGCCCTGCGCGAGGTCGGTGCGCGCGTGCTGCTGATCACCGACGGCGACGTGGCGGGGGTGATCCACACCGCCGAGCCGGAGACGGGCATCGACCTGTACCTCGGCTCGGGCGGGGCGCCGGAAGGCGTGCTGGCGGCCAGCGCGCTGAAATGCGTCGGCGGTCATTTCCAGGGCCGGCTGATCTTCCGCAACGACGACGAGCGGGCCCGGGCCGAGCGCACCGGCGTGAAGGATTTCGACCGCAAATACGACCTGCACGAGCTGGTCTCGAAGGACGCCATCTTCGCCGCCACCGGCGTGACCAAGGGCGCCATGCTGGACGGGGTGACGGTGCGCGACGGCTTTGTCACCACCCATACGCTGGTGATGGATTCCTCGACCCGGACCATCCAGCGCATCCGCACACGGCGGCCTGTCTGATGGCCGATGGGGGAAGCCTGCCCGCGTTTCTGGGGGTTTCCCGCTCGTTGTCCGGGCGCGCCTGGCGGCAAAGACCGGCCGAGGCCGGTCTGATCCGGGCGCATATGCAGGCGCTGAACCTGGAGGAGCCGCTGGCGCGGGCGCTGGCGGCGCGCGGGGTGCGGGCCGACCAGGGGGCGGACTTCCTGCAGCCGACGCTGAAGGCGCTGTTTCCCGACCCGTCCAGCTTCATGGACATGGATGCGGCGGCGGAGGCCATCCTCGACGGCCTGCAGGCCGGGGCCTCGATCCACGTCTTCGCCGACTACGACGTCGACGGGGCCTCGAGCGCGGCCCTGCTGGTGCGCTGGTTCCGAGCCATGGGCGCGGACCTGCCGATCTATGTGCCGGACCGGATCACAGAGGGCTATGGCCCGAGCCCGAAGGCCTTCGACACGCTAAAGGCCTCGGGCGCCGATCTGGTGATCACCGTCGACTGCGGCGCGGCGGCCAATGAGGCCGTGGCCCATGCGGCGGCGATCGGGCTGAAGGTCGTGGTCATCGACCACCACATGATGCGCGAGCATCCGCCGGTCTGCGCCGCCGTGGTCAATCCCAACCGGCCGGGCTGCAACTCGGGGCAAGGCAATCTGGCGGCGGCGGGGGTGGTGTTCGTGCTGCTGGCCGCGCTGAACCGCGAGGCGCGGCGGCGCGGCCTGTTCGGGGAGATCAGGGAGCCGGACATCCGTCAGTGGCTGGATCTGGCGGCCATGGGGGCGATCTGCGACGTCACCGGCCTGACGGGATTCAACCGGGCCCTGACCAGTCTGGGCCTGCGGGTGATGTCGGACTGGGGCAATCCGGGGCTGCGGGCGCTGCTGGCGGCGGCGGGGGCCGAGCCGGGACCGGCCAAGTCGAACCACGCCGGCTTCATTCTCGGCCCGCGCATCAATGCGGGCGGGCGGATCGGCAAGTCGGACCTCGGGGCGCGACTGCTGTCGACCGATGATCCCGAGGAAGCCATGGCCCTGGCCCAGGAGCTGGACGCCCTGAACATCGCCCGCCGCGAGGTGGAAAAGCAGGTGACGGAGCAGGCCACGCGGATGGTCGAGGCCACCGGCGCCCACGCCGACGGCTCGGCCGTGGTGGTGATCGAGGGCGACGAGTGGCATCCGGGGGTGGTCGGCATCGTCGCCGGGCGGCTGCGCGAACGCTGGCGCAAGCCGGTGGTGGTGATCGGCGTCGACGCGGTGAACGGCGTCGGCAAGGGCTCGGGCCGGTCGCAGCCGGGCATGAATCTCGGCAAGGCGGTGCAGGCGGCGTGGGAGGCCGGCGTGCTGATGGCGGGCGGCGGTCACGCCATGGCGGCGGGGCTGACGGTCAAGGCCGACGACATCGGGCGGCTGCGCGACTTCCTCAACGACCGGATGGCCGGCGAGCAGGCCGCGGCCGAGGCGCTGGACGGGGTCGAGATCGACGCCCTGATCGAGCCCGGCGCGGCGAGCCGGGCCCTGTTCGAACAGTTCGAACAGCTGGCGCCGTTCGGGCCGGCCAATCCCGAGCCCCTGTTCGCCCTGGAGCATGTCGCCGTCCGCGAGCCCGTGGCCATGAACGGCGGCCATGTGCGTTGCCGTCTGGTCGGGGCCGACGGGGCGTCGGTGAAGGCCATCGCCTGGCGTTGCGCCGACCTGCCGTCGGGCAAGGCGCTGCTGGCCGGGCAGGGCGGTCTGAGCGTCGCCGGCCGGTTGAAAGCCGACGACTGGAACGGCCGCCGCGGCGTGCAGTTCGAGATCGAGGACGTCGCCGATCCGCGCATGGCCCAGGCCGAACGCTGATCGCGCTTTTCTGGGCCCAAGCGGCTTGCACCCCACGGAATCGGCGGCTATATCGCCGCTTCCCCGCGCAGCGGTCCCTTCGTCTATCGGTTAGGACGTCAGGTTTTCAACCTGAAAAGAGGGGTTCGATTCCCCTAGGGACTGCCACGCGGGGCTTTCCTCACATCTTGGGTCGAAGCCGGTCCGCGACGCCGTTTGGCGCCTGCGCGCTGACGAAGAGTCCGACGGGCGGCCCGGCGGCGCCGTCCCGTGAGGCCCGAAGATCGATGCGCCGCGTCGGGCGCCGGCCAAGGGTTGCATCGGCAAAAATATTCGCTTGAAGGGCAAATCCGGCGATTTTGTCTTTTCCGCCGTTCACAGAACCGTGTTAAACAAGCTTGCCCGCAGGACGCGTGGGCAGGGGGAAGACGGTGTCTGACTACGAGGGCGTTGAGACAGTCGAGACGGTGCGTATCGCCGGCCGGGTGAAATGGTTCGATCCCGGCAAGGGATATGGCTTCATCGTGCCCGACGAACCGACCCTGACCGGTATGAAGGACGTGCTGCTGCACATCTCCAGCCTGCGCGACAGCGGACGGGACACGGCGGCCGAGGGCGCGCCCATCACCTGCGAATGCGCCCGGCGCCCCAAGGGCTGGCAGGTGACCGAGGTCCACGACCTGGGCGAAGGCGACCCGGACGCCGTGACCGCGCCCCGCCGCGGCGCCTACGACAACCTGCGGCGGGACAGCCGCACGGTCCTCCCGGCGACGGACGACGGCGCCGCCCTCGAGAGCGCCATCGTCAAATGGTTCAACCGCACCAAGGGCTACGGCTTCGTGGTCCGCGACGGCAAGCCCGGAGACATCTTTGTTCACGTCGAGACCCTGCGGCGGTGCGGACTGGACGATCTGATCCCCGGCGAACCCGTGGCCGTGCGCTTCGCCGAGGGGCCGAAGGGGCTGGTGGTCGCGGAAATCCGGCCGGCCGACTGACCCCGTCGTCATGACCGCTCGCCCCCGGCGTCGGCGGCGGCTATGCTGGGCCTTGCCGCGCGCGCGGATCGGCGCAAATTGCGGCGGACTGTCTTGAGGGTGGAATGATGTTGGTTCGTAGCGGCATTCTGGCGGGCCTCGCCGGCCTGGTTCTGCTGGCCGGATGCGCCGGCGCGGGGACGGCGACGGGGCCGAACGGCGAACCGCTGGAGCCGCTGACGGTCGTCACGGCCACCGGCGAGCACCGGTTCATGGTCGAGATCGCCGACGAGGAGCCGGAGCGCCAGCGCGGCCTCATGCACCGCGAGCCGCTGGCCGACGACCGCGGCATGCTGTTCCAGTTCCCCGACGTGGCCGAGCGCAGCTTCTGGATGCACAACACGCCCAGCTCGCTGGACATCATCTACATCGATCCCTACGGCCGCATCGTCTCGATCGCCGAGCGCGCGACCCCGAACTCCGACGCCATGATCCCGTCGAACGGACCGGCCAGCGGCGTGCTGGAGCTCCGCGCGGGCCGCGCCGACGAGATCGGCGCCAAACCGGGCGACCGGGTCCGCCATCCGTTCTTCGCCTCGGAATAAGCCTCGTTGCGGCGGGGGGCGTCGCGTGGCAAAGACCCGCCTCTGGATCGGGGTGTAGCGCAGCCTGGTAGCGCATCTGCTTTGGGAGCAGAGGGTCGGAGGTTCGAATCCTCTCGCCCCGACCAGTCCGGACGGCGGCGCCGTCTTTCAATCCCTCAAACCGCCGCCAGCGCCTGCTCCAGATCGGCGTACAGGTCGTCGACGTTCTCGATGCCGACCGAAAGCCGGACGAGATTGTCGCCGATGCCGCAGCGGGCCTTGGCTTCGTCACTGTAGTCCGAATGGGTCGTGCTGGAGGGGTGGGAGACCAGGCTTTCGGTGCCGCCCAAGCTGACGGCCAGCTTGAACAGCCGCAGGGCGTTGAGCATGCGGAAGGCCTCGGCCTCGCCGCCCTTGAGCCGCAGCGAGAAGGTGGAGCCGGCGCCCAGACACTGACGCGCGAAGATCGCCTGCTGCCCGGGCGAGCTCTCGGCGCCGCCGGCGTCCAGGACGGCCTCGATCTTCGCATGACCGCGCAAGCGCCGGATCAGCTCGACGGCGTTGGCCTGCGAGCGCTCCATGCGGATGTGCAGGGTCTCGAGGCTGCGCATCAGCAGCCAGGCGGTGTGGGGATCGGTCACCGTGCCGCAGATCGTTCGCATCTCGGCCACCCGACCCATCAGATCGGCGCGGCCCATGCAGGCGCCGGCGATAAGGTCGGAGTGGCCGCCAACGTATTTGGTCAGGGAGTACAGGATCAGGTCGGCGCCGTGCGCGAGGGGCTTCTGCCACAGCGGTCCGAGGAAGGTGTTGTCGACCACCAGCGGCGGCGCTTCTGCCTGACCCAGCGCCTTGATGGCGGCGGCGGCGGCCTGGAGGTCGATCAGTTGGTTGGTCGGATTGGCCGGGGTCTCGACATAGACGGCGGCCAGCCGTCCCCCGCGTGCCTTAGCCCGTTTGGCGGCTTCGCCGATGGCGCGGGTCAGGGCCTCGCCGCCGTCGGCGTCGGCGACGCTGACGGTCTCGACCCCCATGCGCGGCAGGATGCGGTCGAACAGGTATTCTGTGCCGCCGTAGGCCGGGGCCGTATAGACCACCACGTCATTCGGGCGGCTGAGCGCCAGGATGGTGGTCGAGATCGCCGCCATGCCGCTGGAGAAGACCAGGGCCTTGTCGGCCCCGTCCCAGACGGCGAGCCGGTCCTCGAGAATCTCGAGGTTGGGATTGTTGATCCGGGAGTAGATCAGGCCGAGAGCCTCGTCCGGTTCCTTCTCGCGCAGGCCGTAGGCCACCTCGAAGAAGCGCTTGCCGTCCTCGGCCGATTTGAAGACGAAGGTCGAAGTCTGGAAGATCGGAACCTTGATCGACCCCTCGGACAGGGCGGGATCGTAGCCGTAGCCCATCATCAGGGTCTCGGGCGACAGGGGGCGGTCGCCGATCATGCGGCTGCGATGTCTACTCATACTGGATGTCCCTCCACGGACGGGCCCTGATAGGGTGTCGGGCGGCGTCCGCCAAGCGACGCTGGACCGATCGCCGGGCAGCCAGTATCAGGACCCCCGAGGGACGCCGCCAATTTCGCCGACAGGACCAGACCCCATGCTCGCCCGCATCTACCGCCCCGCCAAGACGGCCATGCAGTCCGGCAAGGGCGCGACCAGACACTGGCGGCTTGAGTTCGAACCGGCGTCGGCGCGCACCATCGATCCGCTGATGGGCTGGACCAGTTCGGCCGACATGAACGGCCAGGTGCGGCTCGACTTCGACTCGCAGGAGGAGGCGGTGGCCTACGCCGAGCGCCACGGCATCCCGTTCCGCCTGCACGAGCCGCAGGAGGCGCCGGTGATCCTCAAGGCCTATGCCGACAATTTCGCCACCAGCCGCAAGGTCCCGTGGACGCACTGAATTTTGGTGCGGCTAACGCTCGCCGCGCGGCGGCTCGCTGCTTGAGCCGCGGGGTCAGGGCGGCTAACGCTCACCAGCCTTTGGGCGCCCATAGCTCAACCGGATAGAGCACCCGCCTTCTAAGCGGACGGTTGCAGGTTCGAGTCCTGCTGGGCGCGCCATCCGGCAACCGGCCACGAGCGTGGCCGTTGAGGGTCGGTGAAGATCGCCACCTTCAACATCAACGGGATCAACACCCGGCTGGCCAATCTGCTGGAATGGCTGGAGGCGGCGCGGCCGGACGTGGTCTGCCTGCAGGAGCTGAAGGCCACGGACGCGCAGTTTCCGGCCGAGGCGATCCGGGCGCTGGGCTACCACGCCGTCTGGAAGGGCGAGCACCGCTGGAACGGGGTGGCGATCCTGGCGCGCGATGCGGCGCCCGTGGTGACGCGGCGCAGCCTGCCCGGCGACGAGACCGACGCCCAGAGCCGCTATCTGGAGGCGGCGGTCGACGGGGTGCTGGTCGCCTCGCTCTACCTGCCCAACGGCAATCCGCAGCCGGGGCCGAAATTCGACTACAAGCTGGCGTGGATGGAGCGGCTGAACGCCCATGCGGCGTCGCTGCTGGAGAGCGGGGCGCCCGTGGTGCTGGCGGGGGACTACAACGTCGTGCCGACCGAGGCCGATATCTACAACAGCCGCTCGTGGAAGAAGGACGCCCTGCTGCAGCCCGAGAGCCGGGCGGCGTTCGCGCGGCTGCTGGACCACGGCTGGACCGACGCCCTGCGCGAACGATACCCGGACGACCCGCCGCCGTGGACCTTCTGGCAGTATTTCCGGCAGGCGTGGGAGCGGGACGCGGGGCTGAGGATCGACCACCTGCTGCTGAGCCCGGCGGCGGCGGAACGGCTGACGGATTCCGGCGTGGACCGGACCGTGCGCGGGCGCGAGCGGGCCAGCGACCACGCCCCGGTGTGGATCGAACTGGACTGAGCTATGGCGCGAAAACTGAAGGTGTTCTGCTATTCCGACGGCTTCCATTCCTGGACCGTGGCGGCGCCGTCGCGGGCCAAGGCCCTGGAAGCGTGGGGCGTGAAGCGCGACCTGTTTTCGGACGGGGCGGCCAAGGAGATCGACATCGGACCGGATCGTGAGGCGGCGCTGGCCTCGCCGGGCGAGCTGATCGAGCGCGGGCTGGCGGTGGACGTCGGTGCGGTCGCGCGGAAGACGGCGCCGAAAGCGAAGAAGCCAGAGCCGTCCGACGCGAAGGCGAAGGCGCGGGTCGAGGCGCTGGAGGCCAAAGCGGCGGCGCTGGATGAGGCGCAGGCGGAGGAGCTGGCGAAACGGCAGGCGAAGGCGCGCAACGTGTTGGCGGCGAAGCTGAAGGCGGCGCGGGCGAAGGTCAGCGGATAGCGTTGCGCCAGGCGGCGAGGCCTTGCGCGAGGTCGGCGATCAGGTCGGCGGGATCCTCGAGGCCGATGTGGAGGCGGAGCAGTTCGCCCCCCAGCGTCGGCGGGGCGCGGCGGAGGTCGAGGTGGCCGGTCTCGTGGGTGATCAGGCTTTCGAACCCGCCCCAGGAATAGCCGAGGCCGAACAGCTCAAGGGCGGTCATCAGGGCGTGGGCGGCGATTTCGGATCCGCCCCGCATGACGACGCCGAAGATGGAGGCGGCGCCCGTGTAGTCGCGGCGCCAGAGGTCGTGGCCGGGATCGCCGGGCAGGGCGGGGTAAAGGACCCGGGCGACCTCCGGGCGGGCCTGCAGCCATTCGGCGACGATGAGGGCCGAGCGGGCCTGTTCGGCGTAGCGCAGCGGCAGGGTGCGCAGGCCGCGCAGGGCCAGCCAGGCGTCGTCGGGCGAGACCCGCCAGCCGAGATCCTCGATCGTCTCCGCGATCGGACGGCCGACGGCGGGACCGGCGACGGCGATCGAGCCCATCAGCAGGTCGGAGTGGCCGCCGACGTATTTGGTCAGCGCCTGGACGCTGACGTCGACGCCGTGGTCCAGCGGGCGGAAGGCGAGGCCGGCGGCCCAGGTGTTGTCCATGACGGTCAGGACGCCGCGCTCGCGGCAGGCGGCGGCCAGGGCCGGGACGTCGGCCAGTTCGAAGGTCAGGGAGGCGGGGGACTCGATTAGCAGCAGCCGGGTGCGGTCGGTCAGGGCCGCGAGGATGTCGGCGACGGAGGCGTCGGGCGCGTGGAAGTCGGCGCCGACGCCGCGCGCCTTCAGGTGGCGATTGAGGAAGCGGCGGGAGGGTCCGTACAGGGCGTCGGTCGTCAGAACCGCGTCGCCGGGCCGGAGCAGGGCGATCAGGGGGACGGTGACGGCGGCGAGGCCCGAGGGGACCAGCCAGGCCTCGGTCGCGCCCTCCAGATCGGCGAGGGCGGCGCGCAGTTCGCGGGCGGCGGTCAGATCCTCGATGCCGTAGACCGGACCGGCGCCCTCGTCCCGCATGGCCGCGGGATCGTCGTTGAGCAGGGTCGAGGCGCGCTCGACCGGCGGACTGACCGGCCGGCGGCCGCCGCCGCGTCGGGTGGCGAAGGCGATCAGTCGGGTGCGGGCGGCGGGATCGGGCTGGTCGGTCATGAAGGCCGGTCGAGGGTTGCGGTTCAGGCTCCAAAGGCCTCTAAAGCAGGCGGGGGCGCAAGGTCTTGAATGGCTCGGGCGAGGAGCGGAATGCGGTCAGAGGTGGTGCGGCGAGCGGCGGCGACGGGCGTGATCCTGGTTCTCGGCCTGTTGGCGGCGGCCTGCGGGGGCGGCGATCGCGAGGCCGAGGCCGAAACGACGACGGTCGTGGCGGCCACCGAGGCGCCGGAGTTCGCCAGTCCCACCCTGCAGGCGATCAAGCGGCGCGGCCGGCTGAACTGCGGCGTGCACGAAGGGCTGGTAGGCTTCGCCTACACCGACAACCGGGGCGAATGGCGCGGCTTCGACGCCGACTTCTGCCGCGCCCTGGCGGCGGCGGTGCTGGGCAACCCCAACGCGGTCCGATTCGTCCCCCTGACCTCGAGCCAGCGCTTCGACGCCCTGCGTGGCGGCCGCGTCGACGTGCTGTGGCGCGCCACCTCCTGGACCATGTCGCGTGACGTGTCCGAGGGCATCCGCTTCGCCGGGGTCAACTATTACGACGGGCAAGGCTTTCTGGTCCGGCGCTCGCTGGATCTGGCCAGCGCGCAGGAGCTGAACGGGGCCCGGGTCTGCGTCCAGCGCGAAACCACGTCGGAACTGAACGTGGCCGACTTCTTCCGGGCCCGGGGCCTCGAGTACAGCCCCGTCGTGACCGCCAATGAGGAAGCGGCCCGGACCGCCTACGCCCGGGAGGAGTGCGACGCCTTCAGCGCCGACATTTCGGCCCTGGCGGCGGCGCGAACCCTGCTGTCCAACCCGGAGCAACACGCCATCCTGCCGGACGTCATCTCCAAGGAGCCGCTGGGTCCGGTCGTGAAGCGGGGAGACGAGTCCTGGACCTCGATCGTGCGCTGGACCCTGAACGCCCTGGTCCTGGCCGAGGAGCTGGGAGTGACGGCCGAAACCGCCGACCAACTGGCCGAGGATTCGCGCGATCCGCAGATTCGCCGGCTGCTGGGCGCCGAGGGCGACCTGGGGCCGACGATGGGACTTTCGAGAGAATGGGCGAAGAATGCTATCGAAGCTTCGGGGAACTATGGGGAAATCTTCACCCGCAATCTCGGGCCGGATTCATCGCTCGACCTGGCGCGCGGCCTTAACGCACAATGGAATGCTCGGCCGGGCGGCCTGATCTACGCCCTGCCGATCCGGTAACGACATCGGCCGAGGCCGGGGGGACCTATGGAAACGACCAAACGCGGCGGGATCCCGCTCTATCTGTGGATGCTGCTGGGCTTCGCGGCCGGCCTCGGAGGCGGACTGTACGTCAATCTGAACGACCTGGTGGTCATCCCCTGGGTGATGGAGATCATCCAGTCGGTCGGACAGATCTTCCTGCGGCTGCTGTTCATGCTGGTCCTGCCGCTGCTGTTCTCGGCCCTGGCCGTCGGCGTCGCCGAGATGGGCGACCTGAAGTCGCTGGGCCGGGTCGGATTCAAGACCCTGATCTTCACCGTGATGGTTTCGGCCATCGCGGTCGGCATCGGCCTGGGCATGGTCAACTTCTTCCGCCCCGGCGACGGGGTCGATCCGGCTCTGGCGCAGCTGTTGCTGGCCCAGGGCGCGGAGGGCGCCTCGGCCATCGTGGGCAGCGCGCCGACCAGCATCGAGGCCGGCCAGTTCTTCCTCGACATGATCCCGTCCAACGTCTTCACCGCCGCGGCCGAGAACCAGATCCTGCCGGTGATGGTCTTCGCCCTGATCTTCGGCATCGGCATGGTCATGGCCAAGAGCCCGGCCACCGACCGGCTGCAGGAGACGCTGCAGGGCCTGTTCGAGGTGATGATGAAGCTCATCAATCTCGTCATCAAACTGGCGCCGATCGCCATCGCCGCCCTGATGTTCAACCTCGCGGCCGTGTTCGGCTGGGACCTGCTGATCCGGCTCGGCGCCTATGCCGGCGTGGCCGTGGGGGCCATGGCGATCCACATGTTCGTCGTCTATCCGCTGCTGGTCTGGATCTTCGGCGGCATGAACCCGCTGAAGTTCGCCATGGGCGTGAAGGAGCCGTTCGTGGTGGCCTTCTCGACCGCCTCGTCCAACGCTACCCTGCCGATCGCCATCAAGGCGGCCGAGGAGAAGCTGAAGCTGCCCAAGCGCATCTCGCGCTTCGTGCTGACCGTCGGGGCGACCGCCAACCAGAACGGCACCGCCCTGTTCGAGGGCGTCACGGTCCTGTTCCTGGCCCAGTTCTTCGGCATCGACCTGAACCTGCAGCAGCAGCTGGTGGTGATGCTGGTCTGCATCCTCGGCGGCATCGGCACGGCCGGGGTGCCCGCGGGCTCGCTGCCGGTCATCGCCCTGATCCTGGTGATGGTCGGGGTGCCGGCCGAAGGCATCGGCCTGATCCTCGGCGTCGACCGCTTCCTCGACATGTGCCGCACCACGCTGAATGTCACTGGAGACCTGGTGGCGGCGACGGTGGTGTCGCGCGGCGAGAGCGACGACGTCGTGCCGGACGACCTGCCCATTCCGGCGGTCGCGCCGCCGAACTAGGGACCAGCAACGACGTCCGTATCGTCGCGCCCGCCCCATTCGGCCCAGCTGCCGTCGTAGAGGCGGGAGGGGCGGCCGAGGACCGCGAGGCCGAGGCTGAGGATGGCGGCCGTGACGCCGGAACCGCAGCTGGTGACGACGGGCCGGTCGAGGTCCACGCCCGCGGCCCGGAAGGCGGCCTCCAGGTCGCCGGCGGACTTCATCGCGCCGTCGGCGTTCAGGAGACCGGGGAAGGGCAGATTCAGCGCCCCGGGCATGTGACCGGAGCGCAGACCCGCGCGGGGCTCCGGCGCGCGACCCGCGAAGCGGTCGGCGGCGCGGGCGTCCACCACCTGGTCGTCTCCGGCCAGGGCGGCGCGCACGGCGTGGAGATCAGCGACGGCGTCCTGGGCGAGTCGGGCGGCGAAGACCGTGCGGTCCACGGGGGCGCCGGGCCCGGACTCGACCGGACGGCCCTCGGCGCGCCATTTCGGCAGGCCGCCGTCCAGCACCTGGACCCGGGAGGCGCCCATGACGCGGAACATCCACCAGGCCCGCGCCGACGAACGGATGC
>NZ_JAVHLH010000270.1 GCF_031082345.1 Brevundimonas sp.
CGCCGTCGTCCAGCGCCTGCACCGTCACCGGCGCCGGCCCCTTGCGCCGGGTCGGGGCGCCGACGTCGCGCTTGCGCAGCCCCATGAGGCGGGCGTTCCGGTAGAAGCTGCTGACCGAGGTCCCGTATTCGATCGCCAGATCGACCAGCGGCTCGCCGGCGTGGTAGCGCCGCAGCCCCTCGCGATAGCGCGCCGGCGACATGCGCGACCGGCTCTGCTTGTAGGGTTTGTCATCCGGCCACGGCGCCGTCGCCGCCGCCGTCCCCTGATCCGTGATGTCCGTCGTCCTGCTCATCCGCCCATTATCCGGCGGCCGCGCCCTACGGCGTGTTCAGGACGCTGAGGCGGAGGGGGAGTGTCGGGAATTCAACGGCTTGTCCGCGAAAAGTGTGCGGACTGGACGCGGATTGCCAGCATATCCAGCGTCACGTTTTCCTTCGGCGGAAAGGGTCGGCCCCCTTGTCATCCCGGACGCCGCAAGGCGGCGATCCGGGACGCTTGAGCTCACAAACACACCTCCTCCCGGAAGCGGCGCCAGCCGCTATCCGGGAGACAGGTCGGGAGCCAGCGCGGCGTCCACCCGTCTCCCGGACAATCGCGTCGCGATTTCCGGGAGGGCCGCGTCGGCGGCGCCGTCCGTCCCGGATCACCGCTTCGCGGCGTCCGGGATGACAAGCGCCCCAGGCTCATTCCCCCGGCGCGTCCCCCGCGACCACCGCTCCGAACACCCGCCGGAAGCTGACCCGCAGCGCCTCGTCGGCCTCGTCCATCGTCGCCGGAACGCCGAGGTCGACCAGGCTGGTGACGCCGTGCTCATTGATGCCGCAGGGGACGATGCCGGTGAAATGGGTCAGGTCGGGCTCCACGTTGAGGCTGATCCCGTGGAAGCTGACCCATTTGCGCACCTTGACGCCGATGGCGGCGATCTTGTCCTCGCGCGACCAGCCGGGGCCCTTGCGCTCGACCCAGACGCCGACGCGGCCCTCGCGCACGTCGGCGGGGACGCCGAACTCGGCCAGGGCGCCGATGATCCACTGCTCGAGGCCGCGCACGAAGGCGCGCACGTCCCTGCCGCGCCGGTTCAGGTCCAGCATCACATAGGCCACCCGCTGGCCGGGGCCGTGATAGGTGAACTGGCCGCCGCGCCCGCTGCGGTGGACCGGGAAGCGGCCGGCGTCGAGCAGGTCGGCGTCCCTCGACGAGACGCCCGCGGTGTAGAGCGGCGGATGCTCCAGCAGCCACACCAGTTCGGGGGCCTCGCCGGCCGCGATGGCGGCGGCCCGGGCCTCCATGGCCGCGACCGCGAACGGATAGTCGACCAGCCCGGGCGAGACCGCCCATTCGACCGCGACGCCGTCCTCGCGGATCAGCTTCGATACAGTGGGGCTTAAGGACTGGGAAAGCATGTCGCCCTCAATGTGGGGATCGGGAGCGCCATGCAAGAACCGCCCGTCCAGTCCCAGTCAGCGTCAGAGTATCCTGTGAGTCAGATCGAAGCCGTCGACATCGAGATTTCGGTCGTTCTGGGACGCTCTGTTCTGCCGATGAGCCAGCTGCTGCGGATGGGCCGCGGGGCCGTGATCGCGCTCGACGCCTCGGAAACCGACGAGGTCTGGATCCTGGCCAACAACTATCCGGTGGCGCGCGGCGAGATCGAGATCCGCGAGGACCGCATCGCCATCACCGTGACCCGCGCGGCCGACGTCTACGATTTCATGGCCGGCGCCGCCTGAACCGCTTGGCATAACGCCCTCTCTCCGCTATCAGCCCCCCTCCGATGCGAGCGGTCGTGGCGGAATTGGTAGACGCGCAGCGTTGAGGTCGCTGTTCCCTAACCGGAGTGGAAGTTCGAGTCTTCTCGACCGCACCATCAGATTTGACAGGGCGAAACATCGGCGAAACGCTGATCTGAAAACAGGGGAGGCCAAGCGTGAGCAAGATCGCAGACGCCCCCCTGCCCCCTGTCCAGAACGATGAAATCGAGCACGTGGCCCTCGACGAGGACTATGTCCTGACGGCCGGATTCGTCGAGAAGGTGGTCGACGCCGCCGATGACGGCGACGGCGTCCGCCTCCGCTCCCTGCTGGAAGACCTGCACCCGGCCGACGTGGCCGACCTGATGGGCTTCCTGACCTCCGAGCACCGCGCCGTGGTCACCGTCTGGCTGCCCGCCGACCTGCTGGCCGACACCCTGCCGGAACTGGACGACAGCATCCGCGAGGAGGTGCTGGAGCGCGTCCCGCACCTGATCCTGGCCGAGGCGCTGCAGGAGCTGGATTCCGACGACGCCGCCGCGGTGGTCGAGGACCTCGAGGACGACCAGCGCGAGCGCGTGCTGGCCGCCATGCCCGACGTCGACCGGGCCGCCATCGAAAGCTCGCTGGGCTACGCCGAGGATTCCGCCGGCCGCCTGATGCAGCGCGAGGTCATGGCCGCGCCGCAGTTCTGGAGCGTCGGCGACACCATCGACCACGTCCGCAAGCAGGGCGAGGACCTGCCGGAGCTGTTCTTCGACATCTATGTCGTCGACCCGCTGAACCGGCCCGTCGGCAGCGTGCCGGTCAGCGGCCTGCTGCGCGCCCCGCGCACGGTCGCCCTGGCCGACATCATGGAGCCGGTCAACGAGATCGCCGTCGACCAGGACCAGGAAGAGGTCGCCTACATCTTCGAGAAATACCACCTGATCTCGGCCCCGGTGACCGACGCCGCGGGCCGGCTGGTCGGCCAGATCACCGTCGACGACATCGTCAACATCATCCAGGAAGAGAACCGCGAGGACATCCTGCGTCTGGCCGGCGTGTCCGACGAGGACCGGGGCTCGTCGGTGACCGAGATCGTGCGCGGCCGCGTGCCGTGGCTGGCCATCAACCTCGGCACGGCGGTGCTGAGCGCCGTGGTCATCTCGTGGTTCGAGGCGACGATCGAGCAGATCGTGGCCCTGGTCATCCTGCTGCCGATCGTCTCGGCCATCGGCGGCAACGCCGGGACACAGGCCCTGACCGTCACGGTGCGGGCCCTGGCGACCCGCGAGTTGAACAGCTCCAACGCCCCGCGCACCTTCCGCCGAGAATTCGTGGTCGGCCTGGCCAATGGCCTGGTGCTGGCGCCCCTGATCGGGGGCGCGGCGGGCCTGTGGTTCCGGGACTGGCGCATCGGGGCCGTGATCGCCGCGGCCATGGTGCTGAACCTGCTGGTCGCCGCCACCGTCGGCATGCTGACCCCCCTGACCCTGTCGCGGCTGAAGTTCGACCCGGCCGTGTCCTCGGCGGTGTTCGTGACGGCGACGACGGACTTCTTCGGCTTCCTGATCTTCCTCGGTCTGGCCACGATCGTGCTGCTCTGATCGTCGGGAACGGCGCGGCGCTTGCTGGTTCTCCCGTCAAGCGAGCGCTTTCGTCTCGATTTGGGTCATTCAGGTGTCCAACGCGACCACCCCACGTCTGAAGGTCTCCCGCGAGGGAGTCGTCCTCATCAAGAGTTTCGAGGGCTTCCGGCCGCGCGCCGTGCGGGACGAGGACGGCCGCTGGGTAATCGGCTACGGCCACACCGCCTCGGCGCGCGAGGGATCGACGGTCAGCGAGAAGGACGCTGAACTGCTGCTGCAGTATGACCTGCTGCCGGTGGTGAAGGCCCTGAACGAGCGGGTGTCCGCGCCGCTCAATCAGCACCAGTTCGACGCCCTGGCCAGTTTCGCCATCTCCGTCGGCGTCGACCGCTTCCTGGCGTCGGACGTTCTGCAACGGTTGAATGAGGGCCA
>NZ_JAVHLH010000271.1 GCF_031082345.1 Brevundimonas sp.
CCGTCGCCTCCATGGCCCGGGCGGCGCAGACCACGTCCTGCACATCGCCCGACAGTCCGCTGCCGAAGGTCCCCTCGCTCTCGCCCAGGCCGGTGAAGTCGAAGCGCAGCACGCCGACGCCGTGATCGGCCAGGGCGCGGCTGACCCGCGTCGCCGCCAGCGAGGTCTTGTCGCAGGTGAAGCAGTGGGCGAACACGGCCCAGGCCCGCACCGGCCCCGGCCCGGTCTCCAGCACCCCCGTCAGCTTGCGCCCGGCGGTGTTGGCGAAGTCGAAATCCACGGCGGTCATGATCAGCGATATTCCGGGTTCGGATGGTCGAAACGCTCGCCCCTGTCCCAGGCGGTGCGCTGGTTGCCGTGGGCCGGCACGCCCCCGGCGTCCTTCAGCAGGCGCGCCAGGTGCATCAGGTTCCACGCCATGAAGGTGGTGTTGCGCTGGGTGAAGTCATTGTCGAGCCCGACCTTGCCGTCATCGCCGTAGGAGGGGCCCGGCCCCGCCTCCCCGATCCAGCCGGCGTCGGCCTGGGGCGGGATGACATAGCCGAGATGCTGCAGCGAATAGAGGATGTTCATGGCGCAGTGTTTGATGCCGTCCTCGTTGCCGGTGACAATGCAGCCGCCGACCCGGCCATAGTAGGCCGACTGATCCCGGTCGTTGAGCTTGCCGGACCAGCTGTACAGCCGCTCGATCACCCGGGTGCAGATCGACGATTTGTCGCCCAGCCAGATCGGCGTGCCGATGACCAGGATGTCGGCGGCCATGACCTGCGCCTGCACCGCGGGCCAGCCGTCCGTGTCCCAGCCGTGCTCGGTCATGTCGGGCTGGACGCCCGGCGGGATGTCCAGGTCCGCGGCGCGGATGGTCGAGGTCCGGACGCCCTGTTTCGCCATGATGGCGATCGCGACGTCCATCAGCGCCTGGGTGTGCGACGGCTCGCTGGACCGCTTCAGGCTGGTGTTGATGAACAGGGCGGTGAGGTCGTCATAGGCGGTCATCAGCGACGTCCTTGAGGGGCCGGAGCGCGGTCTCCGCGCCAGAACCGGAGGAACGCCTGAACCGCAAGGCCGATCAACCGGGCGTCAGAACGCCGCGTCCGCCCGCCTCAGCCGCGGCTGGTCGCCAGTCTCGGGCCGCCGGCCATCCACGGCGGCTGGGGCATGGACCGGCGGGCCGCCGCCTGGGCGCGGGTCCACTGGTCGTGGAGGTCGTTGAAATAGGCGTCGTCTTCCTCGATCCGGCGCACGTCGCCGCTCTGGAAGCCGCGCCGCAGCGTCAGCATGTCGAACGGCGCGCCCACCGCCACGTTCGAGCGCATCGTGGTCGAGAACGAGATCAGTCCCAGCTTGACCGCCTCGGCCAGCGGCGTGTCGTAGGCCAGCCCGCTCTCGAGGATCGGCTTGCCGTATTTCAGCTCGCCGATCTGGAGATAGGGGGTGTCGCGCCCGCACTCGATGAAATTGCCCTGGCTGTAGATCAGGAACAGCCCCATCTCGCCGCCGGCGATCTGGCCGCCCAGCAGCATCGAGGCCGAGGTGTTCAGGCTGTCAGCCTCCAGCGCCGGCGCGATCGACAGCCGCACGCTGCGCAGCGCATGGCCCAGCAGCTGGGCGCAGCGGAACAGGGTCGGGGCCGTCTCCAGCGTCTCCGGCTCCTCGCCGACATTGAGGTGCACGCCCTCGCGCATCATGGCCAGGGCCGTCTGGGTCACCGACAGATTGCCGGCGGTGCAGATCCCCAGCACCCGCTCGCCCGGCTGGTCGATGACGTGCAGCTTGCGGTACGAGGAGATGTTGTCGACGCCCGCATTGGTCCGGGTGTCGGCGATCATCGCCAACCCCTCCTCGACCAGCATGCCCACGCAGTAGGTCATGCGATAAGCCGTCCGCGACACACGTCCATGATGCGACGCTAACAGATTCTCTTAACGGGGGCGCCTACATCCGGCCGGCGTCACGCCTGCTGCTGGCCCTGTTGCATGTCCGCATCACGCACGCTCAGCCGCACCGACAGCCGCTCGCCGCCGCCGCCATAGCTGGCCCCCCGCACCGGCGCCGCGCCCAGATAGTCCAGCCCGGTCGCCACCCGCACATAATGGTCGGTCGGGCAGACCCCGTTGGCGGGGTCGAAGCCGACCCAGCCCAGATCCTCGATCCAGGCCTCGGCCCAGGCGTGCGCGGCGTCCTGGTCCTCGGTGTCGCTGCGCAGCAGATGACCCGACACATAGCGCGCCGGAGTCCCCATCTGCCTCGCGCAGGCGATGAAGACGTGGGCGTGGTCCTGACAAACCCCCCGTCCGAGCGCCAGGACCTCGGCGGCGGTGTGGGTCGGCGTGGTCACCCCGACCTCGAAAGCCACCGAGCCGTGGATCGCCGCCATCAGCCGGTGCAGCCGCTCCAGCGGCGGATGGGCCGAGAACTCCGAGGCGAACACCGAGATCAGCCTGTCCCGGTGCGTCAGGGCCGTGTCGCGCAGGAACACCAGCGGCGACAAGGTCTCCTGGCCCGGCGGCACGACCCCGCCGGTGTCGCTGGTGATCACCTCGCCGGTCATCCGCACCGTCAGGCTCTCGGTCGGCTGCTCGGTGTAGAGGGTGTGAACGATATTGCCGAAGGCGTCCTCCGACCGCCGCAGCCGCGTGTCCACGTCGGTCTCGACCGACCAGCGCCGCACCTGCTGCGCCTCGGTGGAACGCGGCGTCAGACGCAGGACCTGGATGATGAACCGGGCCGCCCGATCGTAGGCGTAGGTCGTGGCGTGATCGATCTGGATGCGCATGGGTCAGGCCAGATACTGATCGTGGATGGCCTGCCCCAGCCGTCCGTTCTCGGCGAGGAAGGCCTGGATGTATTCGTGCAGGCCCGACTGGAAGATCGCCTCGATGCGCGAATTGTCGAACTGGCGCATCCGGTCGGCCGCCAGTCTCTGGGCCGGCCCGCGCCGCCCGTAATCGCCGGCCAGCCGCTCCAGATAGCGCACGATCGAGGCTTGGCAGCTGGCCAGCGAGCGCGGCATCTGCCGGTTCAGCACCAGCAGGTCGGCCACCAGCCACGGCTTGACCGAGTCGCGATAGACCCAGCGATAGGCCGTCAGGGCCGACACCTCCCTCAGCAGGGTGGTCCACTGGAAATAGTCCAGCTGCCCCCCGACGCGCTCGCCCTCGGGCAGCAGCAGATGGTATTTTACATCCAGCAGCCGCGCCGTGTTGTCGGCCCGCTCGATGGCCGCGCCCAGCCGCAGGAAATAGTAGCCGTCGTTCCTCAGCATGGTCCGCGAGGTCGCGCCCTCGACCGCCAGCGTCATCGCCTTCACCCACTCGAGAAAGAGGGTGAAGTCGTCCCGCCGGGTCGGCTGGCCCTGCTCCTCCAGCCCGTTCCACGCCCCGTTGATCGCCTCCCACAGCTCGATGGTCAGGGCGGTGCGCACCGACCGGGCGTTGGTCCGCGCCCGGGTGATGCAGGCGGCGATCGAGGACGGGTTCTCCGGCGAAAAGGCGAGGAACTCCCGCACCGATTTCTCGGTCGGCGCCCGGCCCAGCGCCTTGGGCACGCTGGCGCAGGCCAGGGCGCTGGCCCAGACCGTCCCGGCGTCGCCGTCGCCCCGCGTCGGAATGGCCGCCAGCCTCAGCGTGGCTTCGAGAATCCGCGCGAGAAAATCCGCCCGCTCGATGTAGCGGCCGGTCCAGTACAGGGCGTCTGCGGTGCGGCTCAGCATCAGAGTCCCTCCCCCAGAGGGGGAGGAACT
>NZ_JAVHLH010000272.1 GCF_031082345.1 Brevundimonas sp.
GGCGGCGCGGGGGACCATCAGGCCGCGCACGGCCTGCACCGCCTCGTCGGGCAGCAGGGGCGCGCCGCCCTTGGCGACCATGACCGGGTCGACCACGGAGGGGGCGTCGGACGTATCGAGGATGGCGGCGACGCGCTCGACCACCTCGGTCGAGCCCAGCATGCCGGTCTTGATGGCGTCGGCGCCGATGTCGTCCAGCACGGCCCGGGCCTGAGCCTCGATCAGGTCGAGCGGCAGGGGATAGACGCCGTGGACGCCGAGGGTGTTCTGCACCGTGATGGCGGTGATGGCGGTGGCGGCATAGCCGCCCATCGCCGTCACGGCCTTGATGTCGGCCTGAATCCCCGCCCCGCCCCCGGAGTCGGAGCCGGCGATGATCAGGACGCGTCCGAGGGGCGAGGTCATGGCGAGGGGATGACCATTCGCGGTCGCCTCGGCAAGGGGCGCGGACAAATCATCGGCTCGGCGGGGCGCGTCACGATGTAGCCGAGGCGACGGCGGCCTGGAGCGCCAGCGCCTGCACGGTCTCGCGGACGTCGTGGACGCGGAGGATCGCCGCGCCTCGCCGCGCCGCCTCGAGGGCCAGAGCCAGCGAGCCGCCGAGGCGGTCGGCGGGGTCGGCGGCGGTCGGGTCCACCGTCTGGATGATGCGTTTGCGGCTGGCGCCGTAGAGGATCGGGAAGCCGGTCGCCGTCAGTCGCTCGAGACGGGCGGTCAGGGCGAGGTTGTGCCGCGCCGTCTTGCCGAAGCCGAGGCCGGGATCCAGCCAGAGGCGCTCGCGGTTCACGCCCGCCGCCATGGCGGCGTCAGCGCGGGCGAGGAGCCAGTCTGTCACCTCGGCGACCACGTCGTCATAATGCGGGGCGGCCTGCATGGTGCGCGGCTCGCCCTGCATGTGCATCAGGACCACGTCGCAGTTCAATTCGGCGGCGGTCGCCAGGCTGTCCGGCGCGAAGCCGAGGGCGGTCACGTCGTTCCACATCGTCGCCCCGGCGGCGACGGCGGCGCGGGCGACCCCGGGCTTCATGGTGTCGATGCTGATCGGGCCGGTCCAGCCGGCGGCGCGAAGGCCTTCGATGACGGGGAGGACGCGGGCGATCTCCTCCGCCGCATCGACGGGATCGGCGCCCGGCCGGGTGCTCTCGCCGCCGATGTCGAGGAGGTCCGCGCCCTGTTCGACGAGCCGCAGGCCGTGGGCCACGGCGGCCTCGACCGAGCCGAGCCGGCCGCCGTCGGAGAAGCTGTCCGGCGTGACATTGACGATGCCCATGACGCGGGGGCCGGCCATCAGTCCTTGCCTCCGATCAGGGCGCCGATGGCCTCGAGGTAGGCGGCGAAGGCCCGGCGCCCGGCCTGGGTGATGGAGACGCGGGTCAGGGGCTTGTTGTTGACGAAGCTCTTGGCGATGGCGACGTAGCCGGCCTCCTCCAGCTTCTTCAGATGGACCGAGAGGTTGCCCTGGGTGGCTTCGAGCACGGTCTTGAGCTCGGTGAAATCGGCGGCGTCGACGTCGGCCAGATAGACCATGATCCCCAGCCGCATGCGGCCGTGGATGACGTCGTCGATCCGTCCGAGGTCGGCCAGGCCCATGGCGTCAGCCCGCCATCCGCGCGGCGCGGGCGTCGCGGACCATGATCCAGCCCGGCAGGGCGAACAGGGCGAACAGGGCCACGGTGCAGACGCCGAGATACCATTCGGGCTGGCGCACCAGCAGGCCGAGGGCGACGGCGGTCAGCCAGCCTCCGGCCGAACAGGCCAGCATCCACGGCTTGCGCTTCAGGCTGAAGGCGACGTACCAGGCCGCCGCCTGCAGGGCGAAGATCACCGCCGGATAGTAGAGCCAGACGGCGAAGTCCTGGTCGCGGGCGGCGCCGAAGCCGAAGATCAGGATCACGGCCAGATTGGCCATGCCGGTGGCGCTGAAGGCGGCGTTGAGGGTCCGGGTCGCCATCGGCCCGCGGGTGGTCGCCACCCCGTCCTGCCTGTCGCGGCGGATGGCCCACGCCAGGACGACAAGGAAGCTGAGGCTGATGCCGACGACGAAGGCGAGGTTGGCCAGGTCGGGCCAGCGGATGACGCCCGCAGCCTGGCCGACGTGGAACAGGCACTGCAGGCCGTAGAGCAGACCGCCCGCCAGATAGGCCACCCCGAGGGTGAGGTGCGGGCGCCCGCCGCCCTCGACGATCGAGCGCATGAAGGCGAGGTCGTCCTCGGGGGAAGTCAGGCGGGGCTTGGCGGACATGGGGTGCGATTCTCCGGAGCCGGCTCGTCCCGATTGGGTGGACGAGCCGGTGGGGGTTGGCAAGTTATTCGGCGGGCGCTGGGACCGCCTGGGCGAGCGGTCGGCGCCACGGGACGCGGCGGCCGTTCAGCCAGCGGCCCATGAAGGTGTGACGAACCATCAGCTCGTAGCTGAGCAGGGAGACCGCCATGACGCCGGCGACCCCGGCGCCGAGCTTGGCGAACCACGGCCAGGGCGCGTCCAGCAGCAGGACCTGGCCGACCATGACCAGTGGCAGGTGGACGATGTAGACCCAGTAGGAGGCGTCGGCGAGGTAGCGGCGCACGGCGCTGTAGCCGGACAGGAAGCGCAGCGACAGGGCGGTGGCGGCCAGGGTCGAGGCGTAGACGGCCAGGGCGTAGAGGGCCGCGGCGGGGGCCTTGGCCTCGGGATCGACGACCGGGGTCAGGGGCGGGACGAGGCCGCCGGAGAGAACCAGGGCGGCGGCGCCGGTTCCGAGGGCCACGACGGTGAACACCGGCCAGAGACGCTCGATCCGCCCCAGCAGGTCGCGGCGGCGATCCAGCAGGACGCCGAGTCCGAAGGCGAGGCCGAAGGCGGTCAGGGCGGCCGGATTGGGCACGAAGCCCTTGTCCGGGGTCGGGATGCCGAAGAAGGGGATCCAGTCGGGGGTGAGCCACAGGGCCAGGGCCAGCGGGGCGGCCAGCAGGGCGGGGGTCCACGGGCCGACGAGGGCGCCGGTCAGGCGGTCGACCAGGCGGCCGACGGCGCCGTCGCGGTCCAGCAGCGCGAAGGGCGCGCGCACGAAGAGGAAGGCCGCGTAGAGGATCAGCAGCACCCAGAGGAACCACAGGTGCAGCAGCGGGAAGGTCTCGAGGGTCAGCGGCGGCGGCGGCGGGCCGTCGGTGGGGATGACGCCGCCGTTGTCGAGGGCCGCCTTCCAGACGATGACGCCGATCACGGCGGGGAAGACGACCCACCAGAGGCCGAGCAGCGGGCCGGCGATGCGGCCGAGCCGGTCGCGGACGAAGCTCCAGGTCCCGCGACGGCCCAGCATCATGTGGGCGAACAGGCCGGCGATGAGGAAGAAGGCGGTCATCCGGAACAGGTGGATGGCGAAGAAGACGCCGGAGGCCGCCGGCGAGGTCTGGTCGTCCGGGAACAGCCAGATCGGGATCGGCAGATAGCTCATGGAGGCGTGCAGGACGACGCCGAGCAGCAGGGCCCCGCCCCTCAGGGCGTCGAGGCCGTGCAGGCGGTCGGGTCGGGTGTCGGATTCGGCGGCGGACATGGGTCTCTCCCCTCTTGAGGAGGAACGATCTACGGCAGACTTGTTTGAATTGCAAACTTGTCTTGTCGACTTCGCTGAAGCGGGTGGGGAGGGCGCGGGACAGCCGGGCCTCGCCCGGTGCTTTGATGTGTAACCGTTTCGACGAGACAGACTGCCCCGCGCGGTCGATTTCCACACGACCCTCCGG
>NZ_JAVHLH010000273.1 GCF_031082345.1 Brevundimonas sp.
CCCGCTCGCGCGCCGCGGCCGTCTCGTGTCGCGATCCGCAACTGGCGGTCGTCCGCGACCGGGTCGACGGCGCCTTTTCCGGCTGGGCCCGCACCCCGCGCATGACCTTCGCGGGCGAGCGCCAGCCCTGGGTCGCCGATCGCACCAAATGGTCCCAGCCGGGATGGCGGCTGATGCAGGCTTCCCGCGTCGGCGCCTCGCCGGTGACCTTCGGCTATGGCGGCGCGGACCAGGCGTCGACCCTCACCGCCGTGGTCTCCTTCGTCGGCCGCTCGCGTCCCTATGCGGCCCGGATCGTCTTCCGCGACGACGCCAAGGCTCCGCGGGCCTGGCTGTCCGGGGGCGGGCTGGTTCCGGCCGCCTCGCGCGCCAGCGTCTGGGCCACCGGAGTTTCAGCCGCCGACCCAGCCCTGCTGACCGGGGACAGCCGCGCCGGAGACGCCTGGCGCTTCCCGGCCTCCGCCGCCGACCGGCTGGCGCGTCTCGATCCGCGTGAGGCCTTCCTGGTCGAGTTCCATTTCCGCGACGGCAGCGTGGCCAGGGCCCGCTTCGAGGCCGGCGATTTCGCCGCCGGTCGCGCCTTCATGGCCATGGGGGCGCTGCAAGGCCTCGCCCCTTAACGCCCCGTTTACCACGCAGGCGGCAGTTTCTGCCTAGCGGGCGTCGGTATGCACCCGTGAGTATTCGGGGCGGGACGCGTGGGCGGCTTCACGGCGGCGTTGCAGAGATTCGGGATCGGTCGCTTGACCGTGGTGCTGGGCGTGGCCGCCGGCGTCGCGGCCGTGCTGGTCGCCGTCATGCTGCGCATCGGCCAGGCCCCCGACGCCCTGCTGTATTCCAACCTCGACCTGCGCGAGGCCTCCGAGATCACCTCGGCGCTGGACAGCGCCGGCATCAAATATTCGTCCAAGGGCGACGGCTCGACCATCTTCGTCAGCCGCGACGAGGTCGGAGAGGCGCGCCTGCTGGTCGCCGGCAAGGGCCTCGTGACCTCGGGCAGCGTCGGTTACGAGATCTTCGACAACCAGTCGGTGCTGGGCCAGACCGAGTTCCAGCAGAACCTCAACGAGAAGCGCGCCCTCGAGGGCGAACTGGCCCGCACCATCATGGACATGCGCGGCATCACCTCGGCCCGGGTGCTGATCGCCCTGCCGTCGCGCCAACTGTTTCAGACCGCTTCGGCGCCGCCGACCGCCTCGGTGGTCGTCGGCGTCAGCGGCGGCGCCCTGACCGGCGCCCAGGTCCAGGCCATTCGCAACGTCGTGGCCTCGGCCGTGCCGAACCTGAAGCCCGAAAAGGTCACCCTGACCGACACCGCCAACCGCACCCTCGCCGCCGGGTCGGACGACGCGGGCTTCAGCGCCGCCTCGGCGGAGGAAGCCAAGTCGTCGACCGAGGCCCAGCTGCAGGCGCGCATCAAGGACATCGTCGAGGGCGTCGTCGGCGTCGGCGCGGCCCGGGTCCAGGTCACCGCCGACATCGATCACAGCCGCTCCACCACCCAGGAACAGCGCTTCGATCCCGACGGCCAGGTGGTGCGGTCGACCTCGATGAACGGGTCGGAAAGCGCCGACACCACCGGGGCCAACGACGGCGGCGCCACGGCGACCAACAACATCCCCGGCGGGGAGGCCCCCGGCGTCACGCCGATCGGCTCGCGCGACACCCAGAACACCGAGACCACCAACTACGAGATCTCGAACACCACCACGACCACCATCAAGGAGGCCGGCGAGGTCAAGAAGCTGGCGGTGGCGGTGGCCGTCGACGGCAAATACGCGCCGCCCGCCGAGGCCGGCGGCGAACCGGTCTACACCCCGGTGTCGGAAGAGGATCGCGCCAAGATCGAGGCCCTGGTCAAGGCGGCTGTCGGCTTCAACGAGGAGCGGGGCGACATCGTCCAGGTGACCGCCGTGCGGTTCAATCGCGATCTCGCCGCCGTCGGCGGGGTCGAGGCCGGCTCGTCCCTGTTCAACTTCACCAAGAACGACCTGATGCGAGGGGTCGAGCTGCTGGTCCTGCTGATCACCGGCGTGCTGCTGATCTTCTTCGTGCTGCGCCCGCTGCTGAAGACCGCCACCGGCGGCGGCGCCCAACCCCAGCTGGCCGGGCCCGGCATGCCGGTGACGCCGCTGCAGACCACCATGATGGCCGCGGGCGGCGGGCAGATGGCCCAGCTGACCGGCCCCGGCGGCCCGACCGAAATGGAGCAGCGGCTCGATATCGCCCGCATCGAGGGCCAGGTGAAGGCCTCCTCGGTCAAGAAGGTCGCCGACTTCGTCGAGAAACACCCTGACGAGTCGACCTCCATCCTGCGCAGCTGGGTGCACGAAGGCTGATGGCCGCCCGCATGGTCACCAAGAAGCCCGCCGTCGACGACATCAGGAAACTGACGGGTCCGGAGAAGGCCGCCGTCATCCTGCTGTCGCTGGGCGAGGACCATACCCGTCTGTGGCAGAGCCTCGACGAGGACGAGATCAAGGAAATCTCGCAGGCCATGGCCTCGCTCGGCACCGTCTCGGCCCAGGTGGTCGAGGAGCTGATGGTCGAGTTCGTCTCGGGCATGAGCGGCTCGGGCGCGGTGATGGGCAGCTACGAGCAGACCCAGCGCCTGCTGGCCGCCTTCATGCCGGGCGAGCGCGTCGACGCCCTGATGGAGGAAATCCGCGGCCCCGCCGGTCGCACCATGTGGGACAAGCTCGGCAATGTGAACGAGGCGGTCCTCGCCAACTATCTGAAGAACGAATACCCGCAGACCGTCGCGGTGGTCCTGTCGAAGATCAAGGCCGACCACGCCGCGCGCGTCCTGACCGCCCTGCCCGAGGACTTCGCCCTCGAATGCGTCCAGCGCATGCTGCGCATGGAGCCGGTGCAGCGCGAGATCCTCGACAAGATCGAACAGACCCTGCGCACCGAATTCATGTCCAACCTGGCCCGCACCTCGAAGCGCGACAGCCACGAGATGATGGCCGACATCTTCAACAGCTTCGACCGCCAGACCGAGGCCCGCTTCATCGGCGCCCTGGAAGAGCGCAACCGCGAGGCGGCCGAGCGCATCCGCGCCCTGATGTTCGTGTTCGAGGACCTGTCCAAGCTGGACCCGGGCGGCATCCAGACCCTGCTGCGCGCGGTCGAGAAGGACTCGCTCGGACTGGCCCTGAAGGGCGCCTCGGAATCGCTGCGCGAGCTGTTCTTCTCCAACATGTCCGAGCGCGCGTCGAAGATCATGCGCGAGGACATGGAAACCATGGGGCCGGTCCGCCTCAAGGACGTCGACCAGGCCCAGATGGCCATGGTCCAGGTCGCCAAGGATCTCGCCGCCAAGGGCGAGATCATGCTGGTCGGCCAGGGCGCCGACGACGAGTTGATCTACTGACATGACCGCTCAACCCGCCAGCACGCCGTTTTCCTTCGACACCGAGTTCGACGCCGCGGGCGTCGTGGTGCAGGCGTCCGCCTACCGTCCGATCCGGCGCGCCTACGCCCCGGAGGAGGTCGAGGCCCTTCTGGCCGACGCCCGGGTGGAGGCGCGCAACGCGACCCTGGCCGAGAGCGAGAGCCTTCAGGCCAGGGCGCTGGCGGCGATCGGCGAGGCGCTCGCCGCCGGCCTGCCCGAGGGCGCTACACCGGGCGCGGTCGGCGACATCGTCCAGGCCGCGTGCCTGGCCCACGACATCGGCAACCCGCCCTTCGG
>NZ_JAVHLH010000274.1 GCF_031082345.1 Brevundimonas sp.
CATCGGCCGGCGGGCCGCCGGCGCGACGATCGGGAGGACGATCGATGACCGGCCCGATCGCTTTCCCGCCAACCCCGTCGCCGCTGGCGGAAGGTCGCTGGCTTTGGCGGCGGCTCTATGTGTTCGCCAGCACGGGGGCCGCCTGGCTGTTGCTGGACCGGCTGATCGCCCTGACGCCGCCCGAAGCCGCGCTTCCGCTGGCCAGGGGGCTTATGGCCCTGCTGGCCCTGACCATGGTCCTCTATCTGGTCGCGCCGACGGCGCAGCAGCTGCTCGCCAGCCTGCGCATTCTGCGGCCGCCGTTGGACGGGGAGGACCGCTGATGGGCTTCCGTCTCTCCGAGCGTTCGATGAAGCGGCTCGTCGGGGTGCATCCACGGCTGGTCGCCTTGGCGCGCGAGGCCATCGCGCTCAGCCCCGTCGACTTCATGATCACCGAAGGCCTGCGGACGAAGGCGCGCCAGATCGCGCTGGTTCGGGCCGGCGCCAGCCGAACGCGGCATTCGCGCCACCTGACCGGCCACGCCATCGACGTGGCGGCCATGATCGACGGCCAGGTGCGCTGGGACTGGCCCCTCTATCCGCGCATCGCCGCCGCCTTCAAGGCAGCCGCCGTGCGGCAGGGCACGGCCATCGTCTGGGGCGGCGACTGGCCAACCCTGAAGGACGGTCCGCATTTCGAACTCGACCGGACGGTGTTTCCGTGAGGACCGTGTCGTTGATCCGCGTCCTCACACCTGTCGGTTGGGCGATCCTGGCCGTGACGCTGGTCGTCGCGATTGCGGCCGTCGGGCACGGGCTCGGCCTGCGCTGGGATCCGTTCGACATGACCGGCCGGCGCCTGAGGACAGCCGAAGCGCGCGCGTCGATCGCGGCCGCCGACGCCGGCGCCCGACGTCTGGAAGCGGAAGGCATGGCCGATCAGGCCCGCCGCCTCGATCACCTTCACCAACAATCCGTCGCGGTGGAGCGGATGACCGCTCTCGCCGCGGCCCAAGCCCGGAGCGCCCATGACGCCTCTCACCCGCTGGATCCGGCACGCGCCGATCGGCTTCACCGCCATGATCGCGAGCTGTGCCGCCTCACTCCCGCCCTCTGCGGTCCCGCCCCGGCTGACCCTGCCGCCGGCGGCGGCCAGACCCTGCGTGCTGGACCGCCTGCCTGAGGCGCCGGCCCAGGGCGATCTGGAGGTCGCCTATGTCGCCCGCGGCGCCGCCCTGGCGGCGTGCGAGACCGCCCGCGAGCTGGCAGTCGGGACACTGCTGGCCGAGCGGGAGATACAGGACCGCTGGCGGGAGGCGCAGACCCCGCGTCGCCGACTCTGGCCGTGGTGACATCCGGGGCCGCAGCAACAACTGCCGGGTCGGACGGCAAATCCTGCCGGGCTCCCGGCAAATCCTGCCGGGCGGCCGACGTGCTTAACAGGAACTAACGCAGCGAAATCAACGAATCCGGCCTTGGCATGGAGGATTCGCCGGCGGCCCCGTCCTTGCTGCGACACCGCCGAGCAGAATGCTCCCGGCAGCCAAAACGGCGTCGGACACCTTGAAGAAGGACTACGTGTCATGGCGCTGAACAGCGTAAACACGAACGTGGGCGCAATGATCGCCCTCCAGAACCTCTCGCGCACCAACAATGAGTTGGGCACGGTTCAAAACCGCATCAACACCGGACTGAAGGTCTCGTCGGCCAAGGACAACGGCGCCGTTTGGGCTATCGCCCAGGGGCAACGTGCCGAAATCGGCGCCCTGAATGCCGTCAAGGACAGCCTGAACCGCGGCCAATCGGCCGTGGACGTCAGCCTGGCCGCGGGTGAGAGCGTTTCCGACCTGCTGATCCAGCTCAAGGAAAAGGCTCTGGCCGCGACCGACACCTCGCTGTCGACCTCGGCCCGGTCGGCCCTGAACGAAGACTTCACCTCCATTCGCGACCAGATCGCGACCGTGGTCGAGAACGCTTCGTTCAACGGCGTCAACCTGCTGGACGGCAGCATGACGGCCGGCTTCAAGGCTCTCGCCAACGTCGCCGGCTCCACCATCACGATCAACGACGAAAACATGAGCCTGTCGGGCTCGATCGTGACGCTGGCGGCTGCTGAAGCGATCAGCACCTCCACGCTCGCCACGGCCGCCCTGGCCAAGGTGGACGCCTCGATCGCCAACGTCTCGGCTTCGCTGGCGCGTCTCGGCACCGGCTCCAAGTCGCTGGGCACCCACCTGAACTTCGTCGGCAAACTCCAGGACACCCTGGAAGCCGGCGTGGGCAACCTGGTGGACGCCGATCTGGCCAAGGAAAGCGCCCGACTGCAGTCCCTGCAAACCAAGCAACAGCTGGGTGTGCAGGCGCTGTCGATCGCCAACTCCTCGACCTCCATCCTGCTCGGACTGTTCCGCTAAGGATCGACCGGAAGGGCGGGATCTTCGGATCCCGCCTGACCGGGTCCGCGCCGCACCACGGAGACGTCGGCTAGACGCCGGCGGAAGGAGAGATGCAGAGCAATGCCAGGATAGACCCGATCGGCGCCGTCGCCGTTCAGCCCGCCGCCGCGTCGACCGCGAGCGGCGATTTCCACGATTCCCGGTTCGCGCAGGAGGCCGAACGCGCCGCCCGCTACCGGCTGGTGATCGAGGAGGGGCCGCAGTCGGGGTCCTTCATCTACAAGACGATGGACCGGGTCACCGGCGAAATCGTCAAACAGCTGCCCCGCGAACAGGTCGTCGACCTGATGCAGGCGGCCCAGTACAGCGCCGGCTCGGTGATCGACACCAAGGCCTGACGCCACAGCGTATCCGCGATACCCGCCGCGCAGGAGCGATCCGCGCGGTTAAAATGCGTGGTTAGCGGCCGTTAACCATGTGTGCACGGTTCGTCTCATAGCCTTGGCCAAACCTGAAAGGCCGAGTCGGATGACGAACAGCGTCCATACCAACACTTCCGCCGCGATCGCGCTGCAGAACCTGACGCGCACCAACGAGCGCCTGGGCGATGTCCAGAGCCGCATCTCGACCGGACTGAAGGTCCAGGGCGCCAAGGACAACGCCGCCATCTGGGCAATCGCCCAGCAGCAGCGGGCGGATGTCGGCGCACTGAGTGCGGTCAAGCAGAGCCTCGATCGGGCGACCTCGATCGCCGATGTCGCGCTGTCCGCGGGCGAATCAGTCTCCGACCTCCTGAACCAGCTCAAGGAAAAGGTGGTCGCGGCGAAGGACTCCTCGCTGAAGACCCAGTCGCGTGAACTGCTGAACGCCGACTTTCAGGCGCTGCTGAAAGCGATCGCCTCGGCCGTGGACAACGCCACCTTCGACGGCGGCAACATTCTCAACGGCAGCCTGACGACGGGCATCCAGTTCCTGGCCAACGCAGACGCCAGCGCCTTCGTCACCCTCACGGCCAAGGATCTCAGCCTCGGCGGAGCGATCATCGAACTGTCGCTGTCGGACAGCCTGCTGACGCTGACCGGCGCCAACTTCCAGGGCACGCCCGTCTCGCTCCCGATGGACATGGCCGGCGCAGCCATCACGATGGTCTGCGTCCTCTCGGAGCGTCGCCTGAACCGCCTCACGAATCCGGCGCTGAGCGTCGGCCTGCCGGCCTTCCTGACGAAGGGCGCCGGGATGTTCTCGGGCATGATGCTCAGCCAGTACACGGCCGACACCCTGATCACCGAGCAGCGCATCCTCTCGGCG
>NZ_JAVHLH010000275.1 GCF_031082345.1 Brevundimonas sp.
CGCCTGCGCCACGGCGGTCCCGGCCCCGATCTGGACCGGCGGCCACGCCGGGTGGACGGCGGCGGAGGCCGAGGTGCGGGCGATCGGCCTGGGGATTCCGGGCGGCGCCATGCTGGCCGAGGGGGTGCGGTTCGCGGGGGGCGTCGAGCTGGTGCTGGAGCCAGACTCGCCGCTGCACAGCCTGTCGGACCTGAAGCTGGTCGACGACGACGACTTCCTGTCGGTGAGCGACGCCGGAGATCTGGTGCGCGGGCGGCTGCGGCTGGACGAGGACGGCCGGATCGAAGGCGTGGAGGGGCTGCGCCACCGGCGGCTGACCCTGACGGACGGATCGCCGATCACCGACAAGGCCGACGGCGACGCCGAGGCGCTGTTCCTCGACCCGGAGGGCCGCCTCGCCGTGGCCTTCGAGCGCCGGCATCGGCTGTGGTCCTACGGCCCGTTGGACGCGCCGACGGCCCCGACGCCCCTCGCCTCGCCCGAGATGGACTTCCCGCTGAACGGCGGCATGGAGGGGGTCTCCGCGGCCCTCGGCGGATGGCGGGTCGCGGGCGAGTCCGGCGGCGTCTGGGACTGTGCGACGCGGGGCTGCCGGGTGGTGGTCGCGCCGCCGCCCGAGCCGGTTGCCGACAGCGACTACCGGATCACCGGCCTGGACCGCGACCCGGACGGCGACGGCTTCTGGGTGATCGAGCGGCGCTTCCGTCCGCCGGTCGACGTGCGGGCGCGGATCCGGCGGATGGCGGCGGACGGGACGCTCGGGCCGGTGCTGGTCGAGTTGAGCCTGCCGTCGACCGTCGACAATTTCGAGGGGATCGCCGCGATCGAACGCGGCGACGGCGTGCGGCTCTACATCCTGTCGGACGACAACAACAATCCGCGCCAGCGCACCCTGCTGCTGGCCTTCGACGTCAGACCCGTTCGCTGATCTTGATGGCGGCGCGGCAGCCCGCCTTGATCACCGCGCTGAGCAGGCCGTAGCCGGGGGCCTCGCGGCTGCCATGGGCGACGGCGTGGTCGTGGTGGGCCAGTTCCTCGTCGCGGAATTTGGTCAGTTCGGCGGCCAGTTCGGGATCGCGGTCGGACAGTTCGGAAATCTGGTCGGCGTAGTGCTCCTCGATCACGCTCTCGACCGCCTCGGTGCAGGCGTGGGCGGCCTTCTCGCCCAGCAGGGCGGTGCCGGCGCCGAGGCCGAGTGCGGCGAGGCGCCAGACCGGGGTCATGACCGTGGGGCGCACCCGTTCGGCGTTGAGCAGGGCCTCGAAGCGGGCGAGGTGGACGGCTTCCTGGGCCTGCATCTCACCCATGTCGGCGGCGACGGCGTCCTTGCCCGGACGGCCCTCGAATACGGCCTTCTGGGCCCGGTAGATGTGGACGGCGGCGTATTCGCCGGCGTGGTCGACGCGCAGGATCTCGGCCCGGCGGCGGCGGCTGGCGCCCCGGCCGGGATGGGCCAGGCGGACGGGGCGGGACTCAGGGTCGGGGCGCACGGGCATCCTTGGGCCTCTTGGCGGCGAACAGGCTGAACACCGCGAGCGCGGTGGAGATCAGCACGTTCCATCCTGCCATGGACAGGCCGAGGAAGCGCCACGTCACCGCGTCGCAGAGGACCGCGCGTTCGGTGGGACCGTTCCCGAAGGCGATCGCCGCCAGTTTCTCGAGATCGACATCCCCGCCGCCGGCGCAGGCCGCCGGAAGGGTCCACCACTGGTTCTCGCCGCCCATGTGGAACAGGGCGGTAACCGCGCCGGTGGTGAAGACCACGGCCAGCAGGAAGGCCGCGATGCGCGGGGTGCCGCGGCTGCCGCGGCTGATCAGATGCCAGAGGGTGGCCACCAGGGCGATGGCGACGGCGCCCCAGTAAACCTCACGCTGCTTGAGGCAGAGGTTGCAGGGGGCGAGACCGCCGAAGCGCTCGAACGCATGCGCCGCGCCGAGCAGCGCCAGCGAGGCGGCGAGGGCGAAGGCGGTCCACCACCGCGTCAGGAGTCGATAAAGGCCTCTCATCGGATGTCGTTCATAGCCGCGCTTGAGGGCGGCGTCGATGAGGGTCGAGGGGCGAGGGGAAATGCGAACTACGCGCCGTTTCCCGGCCGCAGGCTTCTGATGCAGGAGAGCCCAAGGGGGGGGCCGGAGCGCCGAACCCTCGTCCCTCGTCCTTCGTCCCTCAGAGCATCTTCACCGCCACGATGGCCCCGACCAGCACGACGATGCCGATCATGGTCCACATCGCCAGCCGCTTTTCGACCATGGCCAGGACGGCCGGTCCCCAGCGCTTCAGAACCCACGCCTCGGCGAAGAACCGCCCGCCCCGGGTGATGGCGCAGAGGGCGACGAACAGGGGGAAGTTGAACTGGAAAATGCCCGAGGCGATGGTGATCAGCTTGAACGGGATCGGGGTCAGGCCCTTGATCAGGATGACCCAGGCGCCGTGCTGCTGGAACAGGGCCTTGGACGCCTCGAAGGTGTCGGCCTTGCCCAGCCACGACAGGATCAGCATGCCGACGTCGGTCAGGAAATAGCCGATGGCGTAGCCCAGCATGGCGCCGAGCACGGAGGCGACCGTGCAGACCGTGGCGTAGAAATAGGCCCGCTCGGGCCGCGCCAGGATCATCGGGCCCAGCATCACGTCCGGCGGGATGGGGAAGAAGGAGCTCTCGGTGAAAGAGACCACGGCGAGGGCCGGTGTCGCATGCCGGCTGCGGGCCAGGTTGAAGACCCAGTCGTAAAGCTTGCGAAGCATGCCGTCCCCGATGATGGGCCCGAGGGCGCCGGAGCCCCGCCTCTAGCAGGGGTCGCGGCCCGGCGCACCTGCCGAAACAGGCCGTGAGTCGCCGTCGCGGCCATCGGTCGCTATAGAGACCGGCTCCCCGCCTCTCCCCAAGGACGGACGACCATGCGCTATCTGCACACCATGGTCCGCGTGACGGACCTCGACGCCTCCCTGCGGTTCTGGTGCGACCTGCTGGGGCTCGAGGAGGTGCGCCGGATGGAGAACGAGGCCGGGCGCTACACCCTGGTCTTCCTCGCCGCCCCGGCCGACCGGGCGCGGTCGGAGGCCGAACGGTCGCCGGAGGTCGAGCTGACCTACAACTGGGATCCGGATCCGGAGCCCTATGGCGGCGGACGCAATTTCGGCCATCTGGCCTACAAGGTCGACGACATCCATGCCGCCTGCCAGAGGCTGATGGACGGCGGGGTGACGATCAATCGGCCGCCGCGCGACGGGCGCATGGCCTTCGTCCGCTCGCCGGACGGCATCTCCATCGAACTGCTGCAGGAGGGCGCCGCCCTGTCCCCCGCCGAGCCCTGGGCCTCCATGCCTAACACCGGGAGCTGGTAAGCTGAGACAACTGACCCTCGCCGCCCTGGCGCTGGCGACCCTGCCGGTGCTGGGCGCCTGCGCCTCGACCTCCGAGACCCACCCGTCGCGCACGGCGACCGAGCAGCTGCTGGTGGCGCGCGCCGCCGACCGCGCGGTCGAGGGCCTGACCCTGCCGATCCCGCGCGGCACGCGGGTCTATGTCGACGACGCCTATTTCCGGGCCGAGAACGCCCCCTATGCGGTCAGCGCCATCCGGTCGGCGCTGTCGGAGGCGGGCTATTCCCTCGCCCCGTCGAAGCAGGAGGCCGCCGCCGTGCTGGAGCTGCGCGCCGGCGCG
>NZ_JAVHLH010000276.1 GCF_031082345.1 Brevundimonas sp.
GAGACGGCGCGCGAGCGTGTGGAGATCGCGCCGCGGCACGTGGTCGCGGTGAGCGCCGGGGCGGCGATGGCGGCGCCGCCGGCGAGAATCATCAGGGCGCCGACGGCGGTCGCCGTCATCAGGCCCAGGTTCGAGCGAGTCACCTTCATGTCAGTTTGCCTCAAGGGGGGGTTGCGAATATTCGAAACAGACAGGATCTCGGTCCACCGAGCATTGATATGGATCAACACGGTTACAGGGGCCTCCAGATGAGACCGATAGTCATTACAGATTCCTCGTGATCAAAACTGTCGCTGTTGGCGGAATAGACGACGTTGTAGCGATCGTAGTCGGTGACGGCGTAGTCGAGGCGAAGTCGCGTCTGCTCGCCCAAGGCGACTTCCATGCCCGCGCCGACGCGCAGACCGGCGACCGTCGCCTTCGAATGGACCGCGACGCCGCTGGTCTCGTAGGGAATCTCGAAGCGCGCGCGCGCCGCGCCGACCCGACCGTAGATCAGGGCGGAGTCGCCGAAGCGCCAGCCCAGCCGTGCCGAGACGGCCGCCGAATAATTCCGCTCGGCCGAATAGATGCGGCCCTCGGGATCGCGCTCGATATTCCAGTTGGCGCCGGAGAGGTCGGCCTCGACCTCGATCCCGGCGTACAGCTGGTCCCGCATCACGCCGTAGCCCGCGAACAGCCCGGCGACCGGACCGTGGCTGCCGCGGATGATGTCGACCTCGGTCCCGCCGCTGCGGACCCCCTCATTGTCGCTGAGCAGGGCGGCGTGGCCGAACTGGGCCCCGACATAGTAGCCCGCGAAGTCGGCCGCCGCCGGGGCGGCGTTCCGCTCGGGCCGCGCGCCGAACCGTACGCCGCCGCCCAGCCGGAACTGGGCCTCCGAGTTCGAGAAATTATCAAAGGTTCCGCCGTGGCCGCCGCCCGCGGCGACCTCATAGTCCTCCCACGAGGTCACAAGGTATTCCGCCCGCAGGAAGGCGCGATCGCCCGCGTCGGCCTCGATCCCGACCCCCGCGCCGAGGCCGGTCCGCCGATCGGTTTCGTAGGTCAGGGTGTCCGAATGGACATAGGTGTTGTGGAAGGCCGCGCTGTTCACGCCGGCCCGCACATAGATCAGGTCCCGCGCCGGAGTGACGAAGCCGAGGCGGCCTGACAGGCCGACGGCGTTCTCCTTGTGCGCGCTGAACCGCCGGTCAGCGACGTGGAGCCACTCGGGCCCCTCGACCATGCCCTCGGCCTCGATCCCCAGATAGACGCTGCCCGAAACCCAGCCGTAGCCGGCCATGAGCCCGTAGCTGGCCCCCATGTCGGCGAAGTCCGCCGTGTTGGAGCCCGGCCCGCGCGGTCCGTCGAGACCGGTGGACAGGGTCCCGTAACCCAGCAGGGCGCCCACATAGAGCCCGCCCGGCGCCGCCTGATCGAAGACGAACGGGCCGCCGCCGTTCAGGTCGCGCGGCTGGAGTTGCGCCCCCAGACGGAGCATCAGCCGGTTCTCGTCGTAGTCGAAGCCGGCCGCGCTGGAGGTTCTCTGGCTGAAGCTGTGTTCGACGCCGACATAGACCCGCGGATCGACCCAGTAGCGGCCCCAGCCGCGCAGGCCGGCCGAGGTCTCCGAACGCGGGGAGCCATGATAGTCGAAATGGGCGGCGTCCAGTCCGGCGCCGACCTGAAGCCGGGGATGCGGCGTCGCCGTCAGGTTCAGCGCTCCCGAGGTCACGACATAGGCCGCGGACGCCGGCAGGGTGGTCTCGCCGATGTCGCGGTCGAGGCGGAAGCCGAGATTCAGGCCGGCCGGCCCCGCCCAGTCGACGAGGGCGCCGAAATCGAGGGCGGTCACCTCGCCCAGCCGGACATCTTCGTAGTCCTGGCGCATCGCGCCCACGAAGACCTCGGCCGTCAGCCGGGGCGACACCGTCCGTCGGGCGCCCAGCGCCAGCGCCAGGCCGTCGGAGTCGCGGTCGTAGCCGAAATCGTCGAACGGGGCGTCGTAATCGCGCCGGTCCAGCGCGCCCTGGACGAACCATTCCTCGCCGCGCTTGCGCTGCCAGGAAAGGCGGGAGCCCAGCTCGGTCTGCGTGCGGTCCCGATCGTCGTTGTTGACGACGCCCAGGCTCGACGGAACGTCCGAATAGTCCAGGCCGGTGACGGTGGCGGCGACCCGGGCCGAAACGGCTCCCCGCCGCAGCTGGAGTCCGCCGAAGAGGAAGGAACGTTCGTACTCGGTGGGCTCCAGTCCCCGCACCGCGTCCGGCGACGACCGGCTCTCGTGCTTCGCCTCGTAGTCGCCGCCCCCGAGCAGGACGACCTCCGGCGACAGGGCGTAGCGCCCGTCGGCTCCGAGCGACCAGTCGTCGTAGTCCTCGCTGCCGTAGTCATCGTGGCGGCCGAACTCGCCGTCGACATGCGCCGCGAAGCGCCGGTCGCCCTCGCCGACGACATAGCTCAGCCTGGGCTTCACGATGACGATCAGGTCGTCGACCTCGTCCCGCCGCGTGGCGAAGATGTTGTCGATATAGCCCGCCGCGACCTCCACCGTCGCCTGGACCCGCCCCGAGGCGTCGTCCCGCGGCGGCGTCGGAGCCTGCGCCGGATCCTGCGGCCCGACCTGTGCGAAGGCGGGCAGCGGGGTCAGGGCGGCGGTCATCAACAGAACGAACTTCAGTGACCGCGCGCGAGCGTTTCGATCGTAGACCATGGACGGCGCTTCCGTAGCTGGCGCCGCCTCCTGAAGAGCGGCAACTACGGTTGTTTTGTCGGGGAGTTGCGTCGCCAGCCTTGATTCAGATCATGCGCTTCCGGGAATTTCGTCACCGGGAACGGGCCGGCGGCGAGGGGACGATCCACCCCTCCGAACCACGACAAAAAGGGCGGGCCCGTCTCCGGACCCGCCCTCTTCCGTCAGCTCAGCTCAGGCTGAACGGTCGGACTTAAAAGTCCATCCCGCCCATGCCGCCGCCCATGCCGCCCATGTCGCCGCCGCCGCCGGCCGAGGCCTTCTTCGGCGCGTCGGCCACCGCGGCTTCGGTGGTGATCATGATGCCGGCCACGGAAGCCGCGTCCTGCAGGGCGGTGCGGACCACCTTGGCGGGGTCGATCACGCCCATGGCGACCAGGTCGCCGTACTCTTCGGTCTGGGCGTTGAAGCCGTAGGTGGCGGACTTGTTCTCCAGCACCTTGCCGACCACGATCGAGCCTTCGACGCCGGCGTTTTCGACGATCTGACGGATCGGGGCCTGGATGGCGCGGCGGATGATGGCGATGCCGGCGGTCTGGTCGGCGTTGTCGCCGGTGAGGCCTTCCAGCGCCTTGGTCGCCTTCAGCAGGGCGATGCCGCCGCCAGGGACGATGCCTTCTTCAACGGCTGCACGCGTGGCGTTCAGCGCGTCGTCGACGCGGTCCTTCTTCTCCTTGACCTCGACCTCGGTCGAGCCGCCGACGCGGATGACCGCGACGCCGCCGGCCAGCTTGGCCAGACGCTCCTGCAGCTTCTCCTTGTCGTAGTCCGAGGTGGTGTCCTCGATCTGCTTCTTGATCTGCGAGACGCGGGCCTCGATGGCGTCCTTCTCACCCGAACCGTCGACGATGGTGGTGTCGTCCTTGGTGATGGTGATCTTCTTGGCCTTGCCGAGCATGTCGAGGGTGACGTTCTCGAGCTT
>NZ_JAVHLH010000277.1 GCF_031082345.1 Brevundimonas sp.
CCTCCTCGAGCTTGCGCCCGTCGGCGCACTGGTCGAGGCGCACTTTGGCGCCGATGGCTCGCTCCGCCGGCTGCGGGTGGTTCGCCTGCCGAGCGCCGAGGCCGCCGTCGGGCGCCAGGCGCGACAGGTCGAGCACTCGTCCGAGGGCTTCGATCGCAACTGGGAGCCCTCGCGTCGGCGGTTCGGTGACGAACCTGAGGAAGAGTCGGCGCGTCAAATTCTCAAGGCACCCGAACTCGAGATCAACGATGAGGCATCCCCGACGCCAGCTGCGCCTGCTCTCGAGACGGAACTGTTGTCCCTGCCCCCGATCAAGGCCATCAACCGCGCGGGCGAACGGCTCGAAGGCGACATTCGCGCCGTCGTCGCCGGATACCGCTGGGACGACTCGGACGCCACGCTGGTTCTTGAGGAACGGGCGCTGTCAGACATTGGCGATCCCCGCCAAGAGCACCTTGACCTGTCGCCATGGCAGGAGGTGGAAGTCCGGGTTGGTGGCTCTGTTCGCGACCACGACCGCAGCTTTCTCCAGCTCGACAGGGTAGATGGGCTCGGTGCCTTTTACCTTGAGGATTGGGGGGCAGCGCTCGACTTCCACGATGTCGATCTGCCATTCCGGCTGCGACCTGGCGCGCAGGTCAGGGCGCGGGCCGTGCCTGATGCCTACGGTTCATTTTCGGCAACGCTCGTCCCATGGGCGCGGGCGCATCTGGCTACTGCGCCGTCGGAGGTCCAGTCGAAAGCTGGTGGGCGTCATCGGGCGTATCCCGCCACTGTGGTGACGCCTCCCGACGCGCGCGGCTTTGCGATCGTGGAACTGGATCACAAAGACCTCGACTCCGGACTCACGCATCGGTTCCGGGTCCGCGACAAGGACCTGAAATGGATCGGGCACGAAACGGTGGCCGGTGGGGAGGCTTTGCTCCTGTCGGTTCAGCCAGCACGCGGCGACCGTCGGGCCGGATTGCAATCGCCGACCACGAAGGTCGCCAAGATTGCCGAACGGGAAGCCGCGCTCGAGCTGCGGGGCAATTGGATACGCTTGGGGCCGGCGGACCTGCCGTTTCGGGCCGTCAGCGAGTTAGTCCGGGCGGTCAAGGACCGTGATTGGGCCGCCGAGGTGTGGCGCTTTTACGAGGGCAGCCTCCACCTTAGCTCCCGGAACCTTTTCGCCCAGCAGGTCCGCCAGACGTTGGAGGCGCCCGTCGCCTTGCTGCCTTTCCTCTTCCGGGAGCGGCGCAAGCTTGAGCAAGCCCATGGCGTCGGATTGTTCGTGCGACAGGCGGAAGCCGAGATCGAGATTGCCTCGTCCAACCGAGCGGGCCTTGAGGCGGCCCGGCGGGCGTTTGAGGAAATCTTCGCTTTCCCCCGACGCCAGGTGCGGGTCCCCTCGGCGACCCGGGGATGGTTGTTGGGCAACGGAGTCGCCAATTTGAGGCGCCTGCAGGACCAGGCTGGCGTCACCTACCTCTCGCTTGACGACGACATAGTCACGGTCGTGGCCTCCAGTAGGACCACGTTGGACCGTGTGCTGCAGGAGTTTCCTCGACGGGCACGCGGCCTCCTCACCGTGCCCGCCGGCAAGGCCGGTGCACTTATAGGACGCGGCGGCGAAACCATCCGGCGGCTGTGCAAGGAAAGCGGATGCCGGGCGAACTCCACAGGCCGAGACGCGCCATGGCTCCTTGAAGGACCGTCGGCCGGCCACCTGTATCTCTTCATTAGCCTGGCATCGGCAGAGGTCCCGGGCGCAACGGGGTCGGTGCAGGAGGACGAGCCCTTCTCGCTCGTGCCGGAACCGTCGCGGCCGGCACGGGGCGTACCCCCGTCGCACCTGCGCGTCGCTACCCCTGATTTTCTGCTCGACGTTGATGACGCAGAGGTGCGGCGGCTCGCCGCGGACCATACGACATCGGCGATACCGACGGAGGCGCAGGCCGCCGATGCTGGTCGACCTTCAGATAAGAAGAAGCGGAGAAAGGAGACATCCGGTGCCTTGGAGGTTCGTCATATTTGGGCACTCGACGCAAAACTTTTGATCGCTCTTGAAGCCGCTGGCGACGAAAGCGAGATGTTTCTCGGATGCAGCTTACGTTCACCGGCGGGAGACATCATCGACTTCCCTGTAGTTCGGTCCAGACTGAGCCAGTTCTGCTTGGTGGTGCTTGAGCCCTTGGGCGGCCAATTTTCCCTGGATGACGGCAATCCGAGGTTGGCGGGCGATGTCCGGCTTTCGACTTGGTTCAGTGAGGCCATGGATTTGCGCACCTCCGACACCAGTTGGGTGCCGTGGACTAGCGAATATGCGCCGTCGGACGCGAGCGACCTCACGCTCTTGCTCTACATTGATACTCCCCCGTTAGATGATCTGCTGGCGGCCCGTACATGGCTTGGCGATGACTAGGGCGGTGGCGCTGTCAGGCTATGACCGCCTCAAGTTGAAACCTTCCTCCCCCGCAGAACTCTTGGGCGTGGGTGGAGCGGGATCTGCGTTCAGTCGCGCGCCAGGCCTGTTGGCCGATGAAGGAACCCGGCCAACAGGAGTTGCTCGCACATAGCGATGGCGTGCTCGACCGGAAAGCTGTCTGAAACGAGATCGTCAATCGCGTGGGGATCTAGGTCCAGGAATTTGAGGACCGATGCAGCTGCAATCGGAACCTCGAATCGGCGCCCAATCGCCTTGATGACGATCGCTCGCTCCCCATGCTCGACATGGCATGTTGCGCCAGAGAACGCGAGGACGGTGCCGGGGGTCAAGCTATTGGAAAAGCCACCTTCCGGGAGGCCAAAATAAGGACGGGCCGGCATCGTCGCGGCACGATCATCCAGAAACCGTTGCGCCTTTGCCTCGGCAACCACGGCTGAGATCTCGTCCAGAAAACAGACGTCGTAGGTTGTTCGTCTGTCAGCATGTCGTGAGGGTACGTCGGCACGAAAAAACTCGGAGTGCCGTGCCGCATCACCCAACCAAGTGAGGTAGTCGATACCCGATGGTAGGTTGATCCCGAAAGTCAGGTGAAGAACAGGCTCACCCACACCTGTTGCTCCATGCCAATGCCCGCGCGGAATGTAGATGACGTCGCCACTTTCAACGACACGCTCCCAAAGCGGGTCGGTGGGGGGTGATAGGTTAGGATCGACGTCGCGATAAAGTGGGTACTGGCGCGTTGGCGCGAACATCTGCCATCGTTTAGCGCCGCTGATTTGGATCACGAAGAGGTCGTGGTCATCCCAGTGGACGCCGAAGCCGGGGGTACTTCCGAAGGCCGCGTAACAGTTCGCTTCAACATGCGCCCCGAACTCTGCCTCTAACCGACGGGCGAATAGCTTGATGGGCTCGTGGAGTTCGTCAACGGAATCGAGCACCAGCGTGGCACCTTCCCGAAGTCGGGCGTACAGGACCGGAACATCTATGTAGGGAATATCAGGGCCGCGTCGTGCAGGCCTATATCGTACGATAGCTAGCTCAGCTTCGCTTCGGCCGGCCTGTTCAAGCCTCAACCGAGGAGGTTCGAGCCGATGTTGCGCAAGGATCGCATTCAACGCATTCCAAGAAAACAGGTCGTCAAACCGGCCCTTCTGGCCGCGACAGTGCAACGAACTCCTATTCCATGCATCCTGAAAATCCGCCGGTCGGACGGAGCCC
>NZ_JAVHLH010000278.1 GCF_031082345.1 Brevundimonas sp.
CAGCCGGCTCGGCGACCGCGGCGCTCTGCGGAGGCGTCGCTTCTCCGCGCCCCTGCCAGGACAGGTAGCGCGGATCGGACTGGGCCGAAGCGGCGTCAGCCAGAAGCAGGCCGCCGGCGGCGGCGAGAACAGCGGCGAGAGTCGAGGCGCGGCGCAAGGGCAGGCTCCGGGCGCGGGAACTGGAGCGCCACGGTAGCCGTCCGGGGCTTAACCCGGCGCTAACGGGAGGCGGCCGTTCAGGCCAGGCGACGGCGGACCGCGCGCTCGACAGCGCCCACGACGGCGTGGAGCGCCAGCCCCATGATCATCAGGCAGAGCAGGGCCGCGAGCATGTCCGCCGTGCGCAGGCGGTTGCCGGCCTCGAGGAGCCGCCAGGCCAGCCCCTGGGTGGCGCCCGAGCCGGAGACGAATTCAGCGACGACCGCGCCGATCACCGACAGACCGGCCGCGACCCTGAGGCCTTCGAGGACGAACGGCAGGGCGGCGGGGAGGCGCAGGCGGATCAGTCGTTGCGTCGACGATGCCCCGTACAGATCGAACAGCCGCTCGAGGTCGGGGTCGGCGGACCTCAGGCCGGTCAGCACGCCCGAGAACAGCGGGAAGAAGGCCACCGCCGCGGCGAGGGCGACCACGGCGCGGTCGGCGTGGTCCAGACCGGCCCAGATCAGGACGAGCGGCGCGATCGCCACGACAGGCGTGACCTGGAGGGCGACGGCGAGAGGCCGGACGGCCCGTTCGGCCGAACGGTTGAGCGACACCGCCAGCGCGAGTCCGCCGCCGAGCACGAAGGCTGTGACCAGAGCCTGAAAGGCCATCCAGAAGGTGACGGCGGCGGAGGAGAGCAGCAGCGGGGCGCGGCGGACGAGGGAGATGGCGACGGCGCTGGGCGGCGGCAGGAGATAGGGCGGGAGGTGGAGGGCGCGGCAGGCGATCTCCCACCCGGCGAGAAGAAACAGGATCAGCAAGAGGGGCGGCAGGAAGCGGTTCATGCGCTCTTCCCCGTCGCGGGGGGGAAGGCAGGCATGCTGTCAGCCAACCCCGCAGCCAGCGTCTCGACCGCCACGCGATAGGCCACGTCCGTCCGCCATCCGTCGGGCCTGGGCAAGGGGCCCGGCAGCTCCAGCTCCAGCGCCACCCGTCCTGTCGTCGCGTCGAGCACGACGGCGCGATGCGCGAGATAGACGGCCTCCTCGACGTCATGGCTGACGAACACCATGGCGGGGCGAGGCGACCGGGCGCTCCACAGGCGATGCAGGTCCCCGATGAGCCGGCGGCGCGTGACGCTGTCCAGGGCGGCGAACGGCTCGTCGAGCAACAGCAGGTCCGGCCCGGTGACCAGCGCGCGGGCGAGCGAGACGCGCATCGCCATGCCGCCGGACAGCTGCCGCGGACGGGCGGCGAGGCGGTCGCCCAGACCGACCGCGGCTAGCTCGGCCGCCGCCCGACGTCGCGCCTCCTCGCGGGGCGCGCCCGTCAGTTCGAGGGGCAGGGCGACATTGGCCTGAATGTCGGCCCACGGCATCAGGGTGGCGTTCTGGAAGACGAAGCCGGTTCGGCCGCGGCCGGCGCCCCCGGCCACCGTCCCTTCCGCCGGGGCCTCGAGCCCGGCCAGCAGACGCAACAGGGTGGACTTGCCGGCTCCGGAGGCTCCGACCAGCGCCAGGATTTCCCCGGGGGCGACGGTCAGGTCGACAGGGCCCAGCGGCGACCGCCCGGGATAGCGAACGATGACGTTCCGCAGCGCCGCCGCGAACGCCGGAGCCGTCTCAGCCACGGCCGGGCAGATACTGGGTCGTGAAGGCCTGGCGCCAGTCGAGGTTGGGCGGGTAGACGCCGGCCTCGGAGGTGACCTCGAAGAAGGCGCGCCAGCGCTCGGCGGTCATTGTGCCGAGACCGTAGAGGGCCGCGTCGCCGCCGTCGACGATGCCGTTGGCCTTGAGCTTGGCCCGGGCCTGATCGAGCACGTCCTGGGTCATGTCGGGATTGGCGCGGCGGATCAGGGCGTCGGCGGCCTTGCCGTCGCCCTGGATATAGTCGCGCCAGCCCTCGGCCGAGGCGGCGATGAAGCTGCGCAGCGCGCGGGCGTTGTCGCGGGCGAAGGCGTTCGGGGCCAGAACCATGGTGGCGTAGGAGGGATAGCCCTCGTCGGCGAGCAGGAAGACCTTCGGCGTGAAGCCCGCCTCCTTCTCGATCGTATAGGGTTCGCTGGTCAGATAGCCCTGCTGCACCGCCCGTTCGTCGGCGAGGAAGGGGGCGAGGTTGAAGGTGTATTTGCGCACCTGGTCGTCGGTGAAGCCGTATTTCGCCTTGAGCCAGACCCAGAAGGCGTTGACCGAGGCGTCGGCCAGAAGGATGGGGCGGTCGCCCAGGTCGGCGATGGAGTTCAGCGCCGGATCGGGGTGGGCGATCAGGACCTGGGGGTCCTTCTGGAAGAAGGCGGCGACCGCCTTCACCGGCGCTCCCTCGGCGACCAGATTCATCGGGATGAAGCTGTTGGAGCCCATGCCGAGCTCGACGGCGCCCGAGGCCAGCAGCTGCGGCACGTTCACCGTCGGGCCGCCCTGTATGATCTGCACGTTCAGTCCGCGCTTCTCATAGGCCCCCGAGGCCAGCGCCTGGTAGAAGCCGCCGTGCTCGGCCTGGGCGCGCCAGTCGGTGGCGAAGCGCAGCCGGACCCGGCCGTCGTCGTCGACCGGAGCCTCGGCGCGTCCACAGGCCGCCAAAGCCGTCGAGAGGCCCAGCGCGCCGGCGCCGGCGAGCAGGGTGCGGCGATCGGGCAGAGAGGAGCGATTCCCGCGACGGTTCATGGCCTTGGTGTACGGCCGGGGCGGGGGGAAGGGAAGGCGTCGTCGGCCTGATGCGCGAGCGCGCCGGCCAAAGCGGCCTCCGGAATTGAGCGAGGGGACGAAGATCCCCGCAAGCGGTTCTCCTCGTCCCCTCGCCAAGTCCGGGTTGGACTTGGCCATTGAGGTTCAGGACCCTGGCCTCAGCATCAGCGAGGCGAACCCCGGTGATGGTCGGCTGTATCCTGTCGCGCTCCTGGTCTCCGGCGTTCCACGAGGTCGAGCCCCGCGCCGTCCATCGATCCTGATCCGGTTCCCTCCGGTCTTCTGGGGCCGAAGCCTTCGAAGGGTCCTTTGGGCCTTGATCCTGTCTCCCGTCCGTTAAGGTCGAAACCCCCCGGTGCGTTCGATCAGAGAGCCGGGCCGGTCCGCTTTGAGCCCCGGGTCTCCCCGGATTTCCGCGCCGCCGTGTCCCTCGGCCTGTTGACGTTCGCGCCAAATGCAGTAGACGGCAAGCGCCCGAATCCGGCCGGCTGTGCGGAACCGCCCCGGCCCCGGTGCATAACCCTGTGCATATCTGTGGGCGGCTGGAATTCGTGAAAACGAATCAGGCGTTTGGGTTTTCCACAGAAAGCGGGCCGTCAGCCGCCCAGAGCTTCCCGTTTCGCCTCCAGCTCCAGCCATTCCTCTTCGGCGGCGGCCAGAAGCGTGCGGGCGCGGTCGGCGTTGGCGGTGGCGCGGTCGAAGGCCTTGCGGTCGCGGGTATAGAGTTCGGGGTCGGCGAGGGTCGCCTCGTGGCGGGCGATGTCGGCGGGAAGGCTTGCGAGCAGGCCCTCCAGCTCCTTCAGGC
>NZ_JAVHLH010000279.1 GCF_031082345.1 Brevundimonas sp.
GCAACCGGGCGAGGCCCGGCTGTCCCGCGCTCTCCCCAACCGCTCGATCACGAGCGGCGAAGACTCGCGCCCGAATTCTCCCTCCCCGGGACGGGGGGGAGAAGAAGCCGGCGCCCGGAGTCCGCGCCGCACCGCAAAATCCCGCTCGACTTCCCCGGGGTCATCACGGAATGTTACAGGCCGCCCCACAAGGAGACGCCCATGCCGATGTCGCCGCGCGCCGGATTGCAGGTCGACGAGCAGCTCGCCGCCTTTATCGAGACCGAGGTCCTGCCCGGCCTCGACCTCGATGCGGATCGCTTCTGGACCGGCGCCGCCGACGTCTTCGCCCGCTTCGCCCCGGAGAACCGCCGCCTGCTCGCCGTCCGCGATGACCTCCAGGCCCGCATCGACGCCTGGCACACGGCCCGCCGGGGCCAGCCCCACGACCCCGCCGCCACGACCGCCTTCCTGCGCGAGATCGGCTACCTCGCCGCCGAACCCGCCCCCTTCGCCATCGGCACGCGCAATGTCGACGCCGAGGTCGCCACCCTCGCCGGCCCTCAACTGGTCGTGCCCATCCTCAACGCCCGCTTCGTGCTCAACGCCGCCAACGCCCGCTGGGTCAGTCTCTACGACGCCCTCTACGGCACGGACGCGCTCGGCGACTTGCCGCAAGCCGGCGGCTACGATCCCGAACGCGGCGCCCGCGTCGTCGCCCGGGCCAGGGCCTTCCTCGACGAAGCCGTCCCGCTCGCCGAAGGCCGCTGGGCCGACCTGACCGACCCGCACGAGGGCATCGCCCTGCGCGACCCCGGCCAGTACGTCGGCCGCAGCGACCGCTCGCGCCTGTTCCGCCACAACGGCCTGCACATCGAGGTGGTCTTCGACCCCGACCACCCGATCGGCCGTACCGACCCGGCGGGCATCTCCGACGTGGTCCTCGAAGCCGCCCTGTCGACCATCGTCGACCTCGAGGACTCGGTCGCCGCCGTCGACGCCGCCGACAAGACCGCCGCCTACCGCAACTGGCTGGGCCTGATGAAGGGCGACCTCGTCGAGACCTTCACCAAGGGCGGCGAACGCCTGACCCGCACCCTCGCCCCCGACCGTGAATTCACCGCCCCGGACGGCGCTGCCGTCACCCTGCCCGGCCGGTCCCTGCTGTTCGTCCGCAACGTCGGCCACCTGATGACCACCCCGGCGATCCAGCTGCCCGACGGCTCCGAAGCGCCCGAAGGCATTCTCGACGCCCTCCTGACCAGCCTCATCGCGATGCACGACCTGAAGGGCCGGGGCCGTTTCCGCAACAGCCGCGCCGGCTCGATCTACATCGTCAAACCCAAGATGCACGGCCCGGAAGAGTGCGCCTTCACGAACGACCTGTTCGACGCGGTCGAGGACGCGCTCGCCCTGCCGCGCCACACCATCAAGGTCGGCGTTATGGACGAGGAGCGCCGCACCTCGGCCAATCTCGCCGCCTGCATCCACGCGGTTCGGGACCGCATCGTTTTCATCAACACCGGCTTCCTCGACCGCACCGGCGACGAGATCCATACGGCGATGCAGGCCGGCCCGGTGGTGCGCAAGGGCGACATCAAATCCTCCGCCTGGATCGCCGCCTATGAGGCCCGCAACGTCGCGATCGGGCTCAAATGCGGCCTCGACGGCAAGGCCCAGATCGGCAAGGGCATGTGGGCCGCGCCCGACCGCATGGCGGAAATGCTCGACCAGAAGGCGGCTCATCCGAAGACGGGGGCCAACACCGCCTGGGTGCCGTCGCCCACCGCCGCGACCCTGCACGCCCTGCACTATCACCAGACCGACGTCTTCGCCCTGCGCGCCGACATCGCCGCCCGCCCGGTCCCCGGCCTCGACGCCCTGCTGACCCCGCCGCTGGCCGCGGGCCGGAACTGGACCGAGGCCGAGATCGCCGAAGAGCTCGACAACAACGCCCAGGGCCTGCTCGGCTATGTCGTGCGCTGGATCGATCAGGGCGTCGGCTGCTCCAAGGTGCCCGACATCCACGACGTCGGCCTGATGGAGGACCGCGCCACCCTGCGCATCTCCTCTCAGCACATGGCCAACTGGCTGCTGCACGGCGTCTGCACCGCGCAGCAGGTCGACGCCGCCCTGCTGCGCATGGCCGCGAAGGTCGACGCCCAGAACGCCGCCGACCCCCTCTACCGCCCGATGGCTGCCGACCCCGCCCACAGCCTCGCCTTCCAGGCGGCGCGGGCGCTGGTGTTCGAGGGCGTGGCCCAGCCGAACGGCTACACCGAGCCGCTGCTGCACCGGTTCAGGCGGGAGGCGAAGGAAAAGGCCTGAACGCCCTACTGCTCGCTGCCCGACCGCCACAGATTGTTGGTCAGCGGCTCGACCAGATAGCTCAGCGCCGTCCGCTTGCGCAGCAGGATGATGACCTCGACCGGCGCGCCTGGCCGCAGGGTGTTCGCCGATCGGCCCAGCTTGGCCAGCTCGTCCGCCGGCACCACGATCTCGGCGCGGAAATAGCTGGCCCCCGTCTCCTCGACGGTGAAGCTGTCGGCCGAAATCCGGGTGACGCGACCATGGATCGCCGGCGGGTTCCGCTCGCGCAGCCCCGGGAAGCGCACCTCGGTCTCCTGCCCGACCCGCAGGTTGTCGACGTCGTTGGGGCTGATCTGGGCGACGATGATCTGGGACGCGTCTCTCGGGACGATCTCCATCAGGGTCTGCCCCGGCTGGATCACACCACCCTGGGTGAAGATGGTCAGGCCGACCACCTGTCCCGACGCCGGCGCCCGGACCTCGCTCCGGGCGATCTGCGAGCGCAGCTCCGCCATCCGCGGCCGCAGTTCGTTCAGCTGCACGTCGATCTGGCGCAGCTGGTCCGCCACGTCCTCGTTCATCTCCGACGACACCCCGGACATCTGCAGCCGGGTCTCGCCCACGGCCTCCCGCGACCGCGCGATCTGGGCCCGCAGCGAGCCCAGCTCGCCGTCCAGCTGGGCCGCCGTCCGCTCCAGCGCCCGGACCCGGGTGATCGGCGCATAGCCCTGCTCGGCCAGGCTGCGCATGCCGGCCAGCTCCTCCTGTATCAGCCGTTGCTGTTCGACGTTGGCCGCGATCTGCCGCTCGTAGCCGAGGATCTGCTCGTTCAGCTGGGCGATCCGCTGACGCAGCACGCCCGTCTCCGTCGACCGACCCGTGCGCCGGGCCCCGAACTGGAGCTGCTGGATGCGCAGCGATTCCTGGGCCAGCACCGCGTCGTCGGGCGGCAGATCGGCGAACTCCGCCGGGGTCGGGATGCCGCGCAGGCCGTCCCGCTCGGCGATCAGGCGGGACCGCTGGGCCAGCAGGGCGAACACCTGGCTGGCGACGCCCCGCTCCGTCGCGCGCAGCTCGCCGCTCGACAGGGTCAGCAACACCTGGCCACGCTCGACCGTGTCGCCCTCCTTGACGAGCAGAGAGCTGACCACCCCGCCTTCACGATGCTGCACCGCCTGCCGGTTGCCCGACACGGCGACCTGGCCCTGGCCATAGGCCCCCGCGTCCAGTGGCGCGAAGGCGGCCCAGCCGAGGAAGAGGCCGAAGAACAACAGGATGATCACGCCG
>NZ_JAVHLH010000027.1:0-10779 GCF_031082345.1 Brevundimonas sp.
TAGCTTCCCGCCACCGCCGCCGGAGCCCTCGATGCGCATCGCCACCTGGAACGTGAACTCCGTCAACGCCCGCCTGCCGACCGTGCTGGCCTGGCTGGAAGCGGCCAAACCGGACGTGGCCTGCCTGCAGGAAATCAAATGCGTGGACGAGAAATTCCCGCGCGAGGCCTTCGAGAGCCTCGGCTACAACGTCGAGACCCACGGCCAGAAGAGCTACAACGGCGTCGCCCTCCTCTCGAAACACCCGCTGTCCGACGTCCGGCGCGGCCTCCCCGGGACGGACGGCTCGGGCTACGAAGCGGACGCGGAACAGTCCCGCTATATCGAGGCGGTGGTCGAGGCGGCGCGGCCCGTCAGGGTCGGATGCATCTACCTGCCCAACGGCAATCCGCTCGGCACCGAGAAGTTCGCCTACAAGCTGGCGTGGTTCGACCGGCTTTACGCCCACGCGCGCGACCTGCTGGCGCTGGAGGAGCCCTTCACCCTGTGCGGCGACTACAACGTCATCCCGACGCCCGAGGACGCCAGGAATCCGTCGGCGTGGGTCGGCGACGCCCTGTTCCAGCCTGAAAGCCAGGCGGCCTTCCGGGCCCTGCGCCATCTCGGCCTGTCGGACGCCGGCGAGCTGGGCGGCCAGCCGCCGGGAACCTACACCTTCTGGGACTACCAGGCCGGCGCCTGGCAGCGCGACCACGGCATCCGCATCGACTTCCACCTGCTGTCGCCCCAGGCCGCCGATCGCTTCCAGGCCATCGAGACCCATCGCGACGCCCGCGACATGGACAAGCCTTCCGACCACGTCCCGGTCGTGATCGAGCTGGAAGACTGACCATGGCCGAAGCGCTTCGGGTCATTCTGCTCGTGGCGCTGGCGGCGGCGGCGCTGACCACCGCCGCCCTGGTTTTGGCCTGGTGGATGGAGCCCGTGCGCCGGATGCGCCGGGCCCTGCTCAAGTCGCTGGGCGCCGTCCCCGAAGCCGAGGCCCTGTCGCCGGCAGAGGGACGCGCCGCCGGGCTCGACTTCGACGGCGCCCAGATCGCCGTGTTGTGGAACCGGGGCGCCGCCGGCCTGGTCTATGCCTTCGAGGAGATCGATGGCGGCGAGATCATCGTCGACGGCCATGTGGTCGCCCGCGTCCGCCGCGGCGAGACTCGCAAGTCGCTGGATATTCTCGCTCCGGATGCGGAGCAGGTGGTCCTGCGGCTGATGTTCGGCGACGCCCGCCATCCCGAGTTCGAGCTGGCCCTGTGGGACGCCACCCTGCCGGTCCAGACCAGCTCGCCCGGCGAGGCCCTGCGGCTGGGCCGCCGCTGGCTGTCGCACCTTGAGGCGCTGCTGAAAGGCTGATCGCCCTTCCTCCCTCGCCGCCGTAGGGCTAGAAGCCCACATCCCCTGCCGCCTGAGTATCCGGAGCGCCCCCCGTGGCCCGCCTGTTTGACGCCTACATCATCGCCGACTGGACCGCCGCCGAGGGCAAGAAGCTGGGCGACCAGTCGCTCTGGATCGGCGTGGCCAAGCGCGATGTCCGCTTCCGGCTGTATACCGAGACCCACAATGTCGCGACGCGCGCCGAGGGCGAGACGCTGCTCGCGTCCCTGCTGGCGGATCACCGCAAGCGGGGCGACCGGGTGCTGGTCGGGTTCGACTTCAACTTCGGCTATCCGGCGGGGACGGCGGAGCGGCTGAAGCTGACCGGAACGCCGTGGCAGGCGATGTGGAAATTCATCGCCTCGAACGTGGTCGACAAGCCGGACAACACCAACAACCGCTATCAGGTGGCGGCCAAGATCAACCGGCTGATGACCGACAACGCCTGGCCCATGTGGGGCGCGCCGGCCAAACAGGCCCAGCGCTGGCTGACCACGACCAAGCCGCCGGCCGGCGCCGGGGCGGATATTCCGGAGTTTCGGGCCACAGAGATCGCTGTCCGCAAGGGCAGGCTGCAGCCCAAGAGCGTCTGGCAGATGCACGGCGCCGGCGCTGTGGGCGGCCAGACCCTGGTCGGCATCCCGGCCGTGCGTCGCCTGCTGGAGAAGCTGGGCCCGTCCGGCGCCGTCTGGCCGTTCGGAACCGGCTGGCGGGCGCTGGACGCCGCCGACCTTGAGCCGCTGTCGGCCCTGGTGGTCGAGGTCTGGCCGTCCATGTTCGAGGGCACGCCCAACCCCGGGGAGTTCAAGGACCAGGCCCAGGTCCGCGCCACCGCGGAGGCGCTGGCGAAGCTGGACGAGAGCAGCGACCTGTCGAAGGCCTTCGCCCCGCCCAAGGGCGCGGATGAGGCGCTGATCGCGCCGGTCGAGCAGGAAGAGGGCTGGATTCTGGGGGCCTGACCCTAGCCCGGTTCTACCCGATCAGGGCCCGGGCCGCCGCGCGCGCCTCGTCGGTGATCTGCGCGCCAGACAGCATCCGGGCGATCTCCTCGCGCCGCGCCGCCTCGTCGAGGGCATCGACGGTCGTCGTCGTCAGGCCGTCGGCGTCGGCCTTGCGGACCTTCCAGTGCGCGTGGCCGCGAGCCGCGACCTGGGGGCTGTGGGTCACGACGAGCACCTGGGCGCCGTGGGCCAGGCGCTGCAGACGCGCCCCGACCGCCGAGGCCACGGCGCCGCCGACGCCCTGGTCGACCTCGTCGAAGATCATCACCGGCTGGCGCTGGTCCTCGCGCCCGGCCAGCGCCGCCTTCATGGCGAGGGCGAAACGGGCCAGTTCGCCGCCCGAGGCGATGGCGTCGAGCGGACCGAAGGCGGTCCCGGCGTTGGTGGCGATCTCGAAGCGGACGGTCTCGACGCCCAGAGGTCCGCGCCGCCCCTCGACGGTCGGCTCGAAAGCGACCCGGAAGCGAGCGCGCTCCAGTTTCAGGGGGGCCAGTTCCTCCATGACGGCGGCGGTCAGCCGGTCGGCGGCGGCCTCGCGCGCGGAGGTCAGGAGCGTGGCGGCCATATCATAGGCCTCGCGCGCGGCGGAGGCGGCGCGTTCGGCGGCGCTGATGGCCTCAGCGCCGTCCTCGATCAGCCGCAGCTGTTCGCGGAAGCGGACGCGCAGGACCGGCAGGCTGTCGACCGATGTGTTCAGCTTGCGGGCGGCGGCGCGCAGGGCGAACAGGCGCTCCTCGGCCTTGTCGAGCCGGCCCGGCTCGAAGTCGAAGGCGTTGGCGGCGGCGTCGACGCAGGCGATGGCCTCCTCGGCTTCCACCAACGTGCGGTCGATCGCCTCGGCGGCCGCGGACAGTTTCTGCAGCAGCGGATGCTCGGGGTCCGTGCCCGCCTGCCCCGCCCGCTGGCGCGCGTGCTCGACGGCGCGCAGGGCGGCCGACAGCTTCTGGGACAGCTTGTCCCCGCCCAGCGAGGCGCGGGCGTCGGCGAGGTCGGCGACGGCCTTCTCCGCCGCGCCGAGAATGGCGCGTTCGCCGGCCAGTTCGGTCTCCTCGTCCGCGCGGGGGTCGAGGTCGTCGAGGTCGGCGAGGTTTTGCGTCAGTTCCTCGGCCCGCGACGCTGCGTCGGCGGCGACGGCCTTGAGATCGGCGACGGTACGTTCGGCGGCCTTCAGTTTCTCGGCGGCGGCGGCGACCCCGTCCAGCTGGGGCTGCAGGCCGCCATAATTGTCCAGCAGGGCGCGGTGGGTCTTCCAGTCCAGCAGGCCGACGGTCTCGTGCTGGCCATGCACCTCGACCAGCGCCTGGCCGATCTCGCGCAGGGCGGTCACGCCGGCGGGCTGGTCGTTGACGAAGGCGCGGCTGCGGCCGTCGGCGGCCAGCGTCCGGCGCAGGATCAGATCCTCGCCCGGCGCGACGTCGAAGCCGCGTTCGGCGATCATTTCGATCAGGGCCGGATCATCGGGCGCGGTGAAGACGGCGGTGGCCGAGGCCTGTTTCGCGCCGCTGCGCACCAGACCGGCGTCGGCCCGGGCCCCCAGGGCCAGACCCAGGGCGTCGAGGATGATCGACTTGCCGGCCCCGGTCTCGCCGGTCAGCACGGTCAGGCCGCCCTCGACCTCGAGGTCGAGCGCGTCGACCAGCACGATGTCGCGGATGGAGAGCGCGGTCAGCATGGGCCAGCCCGGTCGAGGGTCACGGGACCGAAGGCGCAGGGATCAGGATGAGGCAAAGCGAATCGATCTCTCTGGCGACGCCGGAGAATGCTGGCCTTTCGCACCCCGGGTAAACCCCGACGGTAGCGGAACATACCGGAAACGTCAGCCGGGAATGATCCGGCGCAGCCAGCTTTCACGCTGCCCTTCGGGGGCGACATCGGGCTGCCGGCCTTCCTCGGTCAGCAGGGCGTAGGCCTCCGCGTACCAGGGGCTGCCCGGATAGTTGTGGCCCAGAACCGCGCCGTTTCGGGTCGCCTCTTCCTCGAGGCCGAGCTGCAGATTGACCTCGACCAGCCGGTAGAGCGCCTCGGGCGTGTGCGAGGTGCGCTGGTAGGCCTCGTTGTCGATCACCGCCTTGTAGCGGTTCAGCGCGGCCAGCGGCTGGCCGGCGCGCTGATAATAGCGGCCGATGGACATTTCCTTGCCGGCCAGCTGGTCGTTGACCATGTCGATCTTGACCGTGGCGTCGATGGCGTAGGAGGTCCCGGGGTAGCGGCGCGCCACGTCGCGCAGCCCGTCCAGCGCCGCCTGGGCATAGCCCTGATCACGGCCGACGTCGGTGATCTGCTCGAAATTGCACAGGGCCTTCATGTAGAAGGCGTAGGGCGCGCTCGGATTGCCGGGGAACAGCTGGATGAAGCGGTCGGACGCCGCGATCGCCTCGGCGTAATCGTTGCTTTGATAGTGGGCGTAAATCTGCATCAGGATCGCGCGACGCGACCATTCCGAATACGGGTGCTGGCGCTCGACCTCCTGGAAATAGTCGATCGCGTCGCCCCAGCGCCGGCTTTGCAGCCGCTGATAGCCGGTGTTGTAGAGCGCCTCGACCGGACGTTCCTCATAGGCCAGGCGCGGCCGCTCGCGATTGCCGCAGGCGGAAATCGTCAGGGCTGAGACGACCACTGCGGACAGGATCAGACCGGCGCGGAACTTGGAAGCAGGCAAGGACGACCTCAACATGACAGGCCGGCAGGCATCCGCCCGTCGGCGCCCCCGGATACGAGACGCGATCTCTACACCAGCGGACAACCCCACGCCAATGCGGGAAGAAGTCAGCCAAAAAGACGCTCGGCGCTTGTGGCTGAGCCGTCCCCTGATATGAAGCGCGCCAACGCGGCGGCGCTATTCTCAGCCGGGCGATGACGGCGAAAGGATGACCGGACATGAAGCTGCTCTCTGGCAACTCCAACCGGACGCTGTCCCAGGCGATCGCCGCCCACCTCGACATGCCGCTGACCAAGGCCGAGGTGAAGCGATTCGCCGATAACGAGGTGTTCGCGGTCATCGAGGAGAATGTCCGCGGCGAGGACGTCTTCGTCCTCCAGTCGACCAGCTATCCCGCCAACGACAATCTGATGGAGCTGCTGATCATCACCGACGCCCTGGTGCGGGCCTCGGCGCGGCGGATCACGGCGGTGATGCCCTATTTCGGCTACGCCCGGCAGGATCGGAAGACCGGCGGGCGCACGCCGATCTCGGCCAAGCTGGTGGCCAATCTGATCACCCGCGCCGGAGCCGACCGGGTCCTGACCATGGATCTGCACGCCGGACAGATCCAGGGCTTCTTCGACATTCCAACCGACAACCTGCTGGCCACGCCAGTCCTGGCCCAGGACATCAAGGAACACTACCGCAGGGGCGACGATCTGATGATCGTCTCGCCGGACGTCGGGGGCGTGGTCCGGGCGCGGTCGCTGGCCAAGCGGCTGGATGCGGACCTCGCCATCGTCGACAAGCGCCGACCGAAAGCGGGCGAGAGCGAGGTCATGAACATCATCGGCGATGTCGAGGGGCGGCGCTGCATCCTGTTCGACGACATCGTCGATTCCGGCGGCACCCTGGTGAACGCGGCCAAGGCGCTGATCGAGCAGGGGGCGACCGAGGTGTCAGCCTATATCAGCCACGGCGTGCTGTCCGGCCCGGCCGTCCAGCGGGTCTCCGACGGACCGCTCAAGGAACTGGTCATCACCGACTCCATCGAACAGCCTCACGAAGTCCTGACCTGCGAGAAAATCCGCCGCGTTTCCGTGGCGCCGCTGATCGGCGAGGCCATCCGGCGGATCGCCAACGAAGAGTCCGTCTCCAAGCTGTTCGACTAGATTTCCCGGAACCCGATCGACGGCTGCCCCATTTGCGCCGTCAGGGTGGGCGTTGCTGGGCGCCGGTAATCCGAGGAGTCCTGATGCGTCCGGTTTTCGGTCTGTCCGTCGCCACTCTCGCCGCCGCCGCCCTTCTGGCCGGTTGCGCCTCCAACAACCCCGCCGCCGAGGCCGAGGCAGAAGCCGCGCGGGTCGCCGCCGAGATCGCCGCGCGAACGCCGCCACCGATCGCTCTCAATCAGGGCGTCGCCGAGGCGGCCGCGGTTTACAGGGCGTTCAGCCGCGACATGGCCGCTCTCGAGGGCGGTTTCACAAATCCGGATCAAATCCAGGCGGCGCTGCGGCGCGGCGCGGCCTACGATCCCGGCCAGATTTCGCGCGGACTGGTGGCCTACGCCTCGATCCTGGCGCTGCAATCGCCCGAGTTCGTCGCCGGCGTGCGCTCGCTGGCCGGCGACCGGACGACGCGTGAGAGGCTCGTCGCCGATATCGTCGCAGATCCCGACCTGGCCTCCACCCTGCCGGGCGCGGACGCCGCGGCGGGCCTGGTCATGACGACGCTGTCGGCCGACATCGACGCCTTGAGCCGGGCCGCGAACTCGATCGAGAACGACGCCTACGCCATCCAGGCGCGATACGACCCCCGTCGGTCGTGGGGCGTGGCCGAGGTGCCGAATCGCGAGGGTCGTCTGGAGGCCGCCAAGGTCAGTTCGGCCCAGTCCATGCTGCCGCCGGCGGCGGAGGCCTCTCGCCTGTTCGCGGCGGCCCACAGCGGTGGCGACGCGCTCCCGATCAGCGGGGCTCCTCGCAAGCCGCCCTATCCCCCGGCCGTCGTCAATGCTCTCGCCCTCGCGGCGTTGGCCGCCCTGGGCTACGCCGGGGAAAACGCCCGGGCCAACACCGACGCCCTGCAGTTCGACCGCGTCAGCCAGGGCTGCCTCAGTATGTCGAAGCTGAATCTGTTCCAGTGCCTCGCGGCCTCGCGGCCAAACTACGAGGACATGTTCTGCATCGGCCGCCATATCGTTCGCGACCTCGCCACCTGCTCTCGCGGCGCGGCCATGCCCGCGCCGATCGTCACCGTGTCGGACGTCATCCCGACGGATCCGCCCCCTCCTGCCCCCAAGCCGATCATCATAACGCCGGTCCCGCCGCCGGCCGTGTCCCCGCCGGCCCCCGCTTCGCCTCCTCCTCCACGTCCGGCGCCCTCGATAACGGAAAAATTGAACACCGAGCCGGGCCGGGCCGCCGCTCGATAATCGCCCTTCCCCTGTCCCCGCCGGCGCGGCCAAGCTTGCATTAAGGCTCGTGGAACCACTTTGACCGCGTTATAAGCGGGTCCGCAGTCCGGCGCCGGAAGACGGCGTCATGCGTCCTGGTGGGGATTTCGTATGCTTGAGGCTCGTTTTCGCCGCGGCCTGTCATTGGCCGCCATCGCCGCGATGACCGTTCTGGCGGCTTGCGCGACGCCGGAACCGGAACCCGAGCCGGCCCCGCCGCCGCCGCCGCCGCCGCCGGCCGTCAGCCTGAATGAAGGCGTGGCGCAGGCGGCTTCCATCTACGTGGCCTTCATGCGTGACGCCACCACGATCAAGGCCGGCTTCGAGTCGGCGGACTCGATCCAGGCGGCCATTCGCAAGGGGGCGTCCTACGAGCCCGCGCAGCTGTCTCGCGGCATGATCGCCTACGGGTCGATCCTGGCGCTCCAGTCGCCTGAGTTCGTGCAGGGCGTCCGCACCTTTGCGGTGGATCCGGCCATCCGTCAGGAAATGGTCGCCCGCATCATCGCGGATCCGGCCTACGCCGCCACCCTCCCCGGAGCCGACGCCGCGGCCGGTCTGATCATTGAGGCCATCGGGCGCGATTCGGCCGCCATGCTGGCGATCGCGGACGCCGTCGAGGAAGACGCCTACACCATTCAGGGCCGATCCGACCCTCGCCGCCGCTGGGCCGTGGTCAATATCGCCGATCGGGACACCCGTTTGCAGGGCGCCAAGGCGCTCTCCGTCGTCCACATGCTGCCGGCGGCCGAGGAATCGGCCCGGCTGTTCGCGGCCGCCAACAGCGGTTCGGGGCTTGAGGTGACGCCGGCCACGTCAGGCCCGCCCTATACGCCCGCCGTGGTGCGTTCGCTCGCCCTGGCCGCCCTGGCCGCGCTCGGCGCCGGCGGCGAGGACGCCCGCGCCAACACCGAGGCCCTGACGATTGAGCAGAACAGCGAATTCTGCCTGAACATGTCCAAGCTGATGCTGTTCCAGTGCCTGGCGGCCTCGCGCCCCAGCTACGAGGACATCTTCTGCGTCGGCCGCCACGTCGCTCGCGACCTCGCCACCTGCACGGCGCAGAACATCAAACCCGCCCCCATCGTGGCTCCCGCGACCGAAGTGGCCGATTCAGAGCCGGCGATTCAGACCCCGGTGGCGGCCGGGGCCGCGGCGGCTTCGGTCTCGGCGACACAGGCCCTGAACAGCGGCGGCTGATCTGCGGAGCCATCCGGGCGACCAGACGGTTGCGTCCCCGGGCGTCTGCGTGTAATAGCCCGCGCTCTTGAATTCGAGGGTTCGAGGACCCCGCCGCGCGGGCGATTACGTCAGCGCGGCGTTTCTGTTGTTGAGGCGAGCCAGATGGCCGAGATCATTCTGAACGTTGATGTCCGTGACGGCGTCGGCACCGGCGGCGCTCGCGCCGCGCGTCGCGCGGGCATGGTCCCCGGCGTGCTGTACGGCGGCGAAAAGGCCCCCGTGGCCATCGCGGTGAACGAACGCGACTTCCGCAAGTCGCTCTACACCGGCAAGCTGCTGGGCCACCTGGTGACCCTGAAATACGGCGATGAATCGCAGCCGGTCATCGCCCGCGACGTGCAGTTCGACCCGGTGTCGGACCGTCCGCTGCATTTCGACCTGATGCGGGTCGACGCCAAGCAGACCATCAAGATCGACATCCCGGTTCACTTCATCAACCAGGACCAGTGCGAAGCCTTCCGTCAGGGCGGTTCGCTGGAAGTCGTCCGTCACTCGGTCGAGGTCAAGGTTCGCGCCGACCACATCCCGGAAGACCTGATCGTCGACCTGGCCGGCCACCAACTGGGCGACACCATCCGCTGGACCGACCTGAAGGGCACCAAGGACGTCGAGCCGACCATCACCGACCGTGACTTCGTGATCGCCTCCATCAAGACGTCTTCGGCCGCCATCTCGGCCGCCGCCGACGAAGCGCATGACGCCGAAGTCGCCGCCGAGGCCGCCGAGGTCGAAGCGACCGAACAGACGGCGACCGATGAGGCCGCCGCCGAGGAAGACACCACCGAGGGCTGATCCTCTCGCGACAAGCTGCTACTGGAACGGCCCCATCCGGCGACGGACGGGGCCGTTTCCTTATCCGGAACCCGCCATGATCATCATCGCCGGCCTCGGCAATCCGGGCCCGAAATACCAGGGCAATCGCCACAACATCGGATTCATGGCCGCCGACGAGATCGCGCGGCGCTGGTCGTTCGGGCCCGAGCGCGCGAAATTCCAGTCGGTGATCCGCGAGGGCGAGGTTCCCACCGCCGCGGGGTCCGTGCGGGTCCTGCTGATGAAACCGCAGACCTATATGAACGAGAGCGGCCGGGCGGTCGGAGAGGCGGCGCGGTTCTACAAGGTCGCCCCGTCAGAGGTGATCGTCTTCCATGACGAGATCGATCTGGCCCCGGGCCGGTTCCGGATGAAAACGGGCGGGGGCGCGGCCGGCCAGAATGGCGTGCGCTCGCTGATCAGCCAGCTGGGTCCCGACTTCCGCCGCGGACGCATGGGCGTCGGCCATCCCGGAGAGCCGCAGCTGGTCCACGGCCACGTGCTCAGCGACTTCCACAAGGCCGACCGGGCGTGGCTGGAGCCGATGCTGGACGCCGTCGCCGCCGCCCTGCCTTTCGCCCTGGCGGGCGACGACGACCGCTACCAGGCCGAGGTCATGCGTCTGGCCCCGGCTCCTAAATTCAGCCCCCGGCAGGCGGCGCGTGGCGAAGGCTGAACCCGTGACAGCCAGCCGCCTTGCCCGGCGACGTGGCGGGCGATAGACCGCCGCGATCCTTCAGAAAGCTCCCCGCATGGCCCGCACCTCCCTCCCCTTCATCCTGCTCGCCTTCGCCGGCCTCGCCGCCTGCACGCCCGGCGGCGAGGCGAAGCCGGACGCCGCCGCGACGGTCCAGGTCGCCGACGCCCTGTGCCGCCCGACACCGATCGGCCGGAAGACCACCGGCTGCTACCTGACCCTGACGGCCGGCGCCGACGACCGGCTGGTGAGCGTCTCCAGCCCCGTGGCCGGCCGGGCCCAGATCCACGAGAGCCGCGTGGAGAGCAACATGATGATGATGTACGAGCTCAAGGAGGGTCTGCCTCTCCCCGCCGGCCAGGCGGTCGAACTGAAGCCGGGCGGCAACCACATCATGCTGCTGGCCGTGGCCGAGCCGCTCACGGCGGGAGACACGGTGGCGCTGACCCTGACCTTCGCCTCCGCCCCGCCCGTCGAGGTGACGGCGCACGTCGGCCAGCCCGTACTCATCGACTCCGGCGACGCATCGCACTGACCGCGGCCGCGCCAGCCTGACAAACCGGCC
>NZ_JAVHLH010000027.1:10789-18200 GCF_031082345.1 Brevundimonas sp.
CCTTGACGCGGCACGTCACATCCATACAAAGCCGCAAGGATCGTTTCGAAGGACACCAATCCCATGGGTTTCAAATGCGGCATCGTCGGCCTGCCCAATGTCGGCAAGTCCACCCTGTTCAACGCCCTCACCAAGACGGCGGCGGCCCAGGCGGCCAACTATCCGTTCTGCACCATCGAGCCGAACACCGGCGACGTGGCGGTGCCCGAGCCGCGCCTGCCGGTGCTGGCTGCGATTGCGGGATCGAAAGAGATCATTCCGTCGCGCATCACCTTCGTCGATATCGCCGGCCTGGTGCGCGGCGCCTCGAAGGGCGAGGGCCTGGGCAATCAGTTTCTGGCCAACATCCGCGACTGCGACGCCGTGGCCTTCGTGGCTCGATGCTTCGTCGACGACGACATCACCCACGTCGAGAACCGCATCGACCCGATCTCGGACCTCGAGATCATCGAGACCGAGCTGATGCTGGCCGATCTCGAGAGTCTCGAGAAGCGGGTCGTCAATGTGGAGAAGAAGGCTAAGGGCGGCGACAAGGAGGCGCAGCAGACGCTGCGCCTGATCAATATGGCGCTGACCCCGCTCCGCGCCGGCAAGCCCGCCCGCGTGGTCCAGGTCGACAAGGAGGACGAGAAGGCGTGGCACATGCTGCAGCTGCTGACCTCCCTGCCCGCCCTCTACGTCGCCAATGTCGACGAAGGCTCGGCCGACAAGGGCAATGACCTGTCCGACCTGGTGGCGAAACGCGCCGCCGCCGACAACGCCAAGGCCGTGGTCATCTCGGCGAAGATCGACTCGGAGCTGGCCGTGCTCGATCCGGATGAGCAGGCGGAATTCCTTGAAAGCATGGGACTTGAGGAGCCGGGCCTGAACCGCCTGATCCGCGAGGCCTACGCCCTGCTCGGACTGCAGACCTATTTCACGGTCGGCCCCAAGGAGGCGCGCGCCTGGACGATTCCGGTCGGCGCGACCGCGCCGCAGGCGGCCGGGGTGATCCACACCGATTTCGAAAAGGGCTTCATCCGCGCCGAAACCATCGCCTTTCCCGACTTCGTGGCCCTGAAGGGCGAGCAGGCGGCGAAGGAAGCCGGGAAGATGCGGGCCGAAGGCAAGAGCTATGTCGTCAAGGACGGCGACGTGATGCACTTCCTGTTCAGCGGCTGACGCCTATCCGGCGGACGTGTCCTCCAGCGTCGTGCATTTGGTCAGGGTGACGAGGGCGTTGTCGCGGTTCAGCCATGTCAGGCGCAACGTCTGGCCGGAGACCGCCATTCGCACCCGCTCGTTCGCGACCGCACCTTCGGCAGTGCAGGTCAGGGCCGCTTCGTAGCCGTCCGAAACCTGCGCGATATTGGTGATGGCGCAGCTGTTCTCATAGCCTTCAAAGCGGGTCGTCGTGATCTCGATCGGCCGTTCGGGACCGGTGGTGTTCGGGCACCAGGACACATCGGCGGCCCAGCGGCCCACGAAGCTGCGGGGTCCGGCTCCGGGCAGGATCGAGCCCGCGCCGGGCGGCGGCGCGCCCGGAGGAGCAGCCGCCTCCGGCGTATCGATCGGTTCGGCGGGTTCAGTGGGGGGGTTGGGCTCGCCCGGGCCGCAAGCGGCGAGAGCGAAAACGGCCAGGAGGCTGACGCTGGTTCGGATCATGGAACGAAAACGCGGACAGGAGCCATGGGCTCCCACCTTCGCCTCGATCACGAATTCGCGGCCACGCTTGCATCCCCTGCCAGTATTTGCGACCCGTTCTTCTGTGTCGAGAACAAGGGGGTGTCCCGGATGACTCAGAACACCAATCCATGGGCGGCGCAGATCGACCCGCTGGCGCAGGACGTCGCCGCGGTGCTCAAGCGCATGGGTGGATCCGCTCACCAGAAAGACGTCGTCCAGTGCGTCGCGGCGATGAAGCGGCAGCGCGGGGAGATGGTCGCGCAGGATCTGACCAACCGGATTGTCGAAGTGTTCGAGCGATACCGCGACCTGTTCTTTCGCCCATTCGGCGAAGGGTCGATGCGGTGGGCCCTGCAACCCGGCGTAGCCTGACCTGACCCTTTGATAACGGCAAAGGCCCGCGACCGGATGGTCGTGGGTCTTGCTGTTTCCGGCCGAACAATTTCGCCGACTGGAGTGTTCGGGGGCGCCACACCTTCATGTCGTCTGTCTGCGGGGCGTTGCCGATGACCTGCAAATGGGCGACTGAACCTCCTCGATGGAGACGCTCCCATCGTCTGTCTTCCCAACGCCCCGGACCAGAGCCGATATGACCTTCCTCACCCTCGACGACGCCCCCTCCCTCGCCGGCAAGACCGCGCTGGTCCGGGTGGATTTCAACGTGCCGATGGAGGGCGGGAAGGTGACGGAGGACACCCGGCTGCGCGTGGCCATCCCGACCATCGAGAAGCTGCGCGACGCGGGCGCCAAGGTGGCGCTGCTGGCGCATTTCGACCGGCCAAAAGGACAGCGCGTGCCGTCGATGAGTCTGCGGCCCGTGGTCGATGATCTGGAGCGGCTGCTGGGCGCGCCGGTGCGGTTCGCGGAAGACTGCGTCGGCGACGAGGCGAAGGCGGTGATCGCCGACATCGACGCCGGCGGGGTGGTGCTGCTGGAAAACGTCCGCTTCCATCCCGGCGAGGAGAAGAACGATCCGGCCTTTGCGGCGCAGCTGGCGGAACTGGGCGATGTCTACGTCAACGACGCTTTCTCGGCCGCGCACCGGGCCCACGCCTCGACGGAGGGCCTGGCGCGGCGTCTGCCCGCCTATGCCGGGGAATCGATGCGGCGTGAGTTGGACGCGCTGGACGCCGCTCTGGGCAAGCCCCAAAAGCCGGTGCTGGGCATCGTCGGCGGAGCCAAGGTCTCGACCAAGCTGGACCTGCTGAAGAACCTCGTCGGCAAGCTGGACCGCCTCGCTATCGGCGGCGGCATGGCCAATACCTTCCTGTTCGCCCAGGGGATCGATATCGGCGGCTCGCTGGCCGAAAAGGACATGGCCGACACGGCGCGCGATATCCTCGCCGAGGCCGAGGCCAAGGGTTGCGAGATCCTGCTGCCGATCGACGTGGTGGTGGCGACCGAGGTCAAGCCCGGCGCGGAGACCCGGACCGTGCTGGCGCGCGAGGAGATCGGCGACGACGAGAAGATCCTCGATGCGGGCCCGCTGACCGTCGAAAAGCTCGTCAAGGCCATGGCTCTGTCGCGGACCCTTATCTGGAACGGGCCGCTCGGCGTGTTCGAGGTTCCGCCGTTCGATGCGGCGACGGTGAAGGCGGCGGAGGCCGCGGCCCAGCTGGTGAAGTCGGGCGCGCTGGTCGCCGTCGCGGGCGGCGGCGACACGGTTGCAGCTCTCCACCACGCTGGCGTGGCCGACGACATGACCTTCGTCTCCACCGCCGGCGGCGCCTTTCTTGAATGGATGGAAGGCAAGCCGTTGCCGGGGGTGGAAGCCCTTACAGCGGCCTGAGAAGCGCTTGTAACAATGCGTGACTTCCGGCTCCGGCGGAGCTAGATGACCCGCAAACGACAACACCCAAGGAGGACTCGATGGATCTGGCGGCGCTCAACGCGGTGGCTGAGGCGATGGTCACGCCCGGCAAGGGCATTCTGGCGGCCGACGAGTCCACCGGGACCATCAAGAAGCGCTTCGACGCCATCGGGGTCGAGAACACCGAAGAAAACCGCCGCGACTATCGCGAATGCCTGTTCCGCTCGGAACAGACGATGCGCGAGCACATCTCGGGCGTGATCCTGTTCGAGGAGACTCTGTACCAGGACGCCAAGGACGGCACGCCGCTGGTCGACATTATCAAGGCCGCGGGCTCGATCCCCGGCATCAAGGTCGACAAGGGCGCGACCAAGATGGCCGGCTTCCCGGGTGAGACCGTCACCAAGGGCCTCGACGGCCTGTCGAAGCGCGTGCGCGCCCACTACGAGCGCGGCGCCCGGTTCGCCAAATGGCGCGGCGTCATCGACATCGCCGACGGCGTCCCGACCTGGGGCGCGGTCAAGTCCAACGCCCACGCCCTCGCCCGCTACGCCCGCATCTGCCAGCAGGAGCAGGTGGTGCCGATCGTCGAGCCGGAAGTGCTGATGGACGGATCGCACGACATCGCCCGCTGCGACGAGGTCACCCGCTGGGTGCTGCAGACCGTGTTCCAGGAGCTGTACGAACAGCGGGTGGCGCTGGAGGGCATCATCCTGAAGCCGAACATGGTCATCTCGGGCAAGGGCAGCGTGCGTCAGGCGTCGGTCGAAGAGGTCGCGGAACGCACCATCGCTGCGCTGAAGGCCACCGTGCCGTCCGCCGTGCCGGGCATCGCCTATCTGTCGGGCGGCCAGACCGACGAACAGGCCACCGCCCACCTCGACGCCATGAACCGCATCGGCGGCTTCCCCTGGAAGATGACCTTCTCGTATGGCCGTGCGCTTCAGGCCGCGCCGCAGCGGGCCTGGTCGGGCAAGGCCGAGAACGCCGTGGCCTGCCAGTCCGCCTTCCACCACCGCGCCCGCATGAACGGCCTGGCCTCGCTGGGCCAGTGGGAGAAGAAGCTCGAGAAGAAGGCCGCGTAAGGTCTGACGGCCGGCGCGCCAGGCGCCGGCCGGTCCCTCACCAGCTCCCGTACTGATCCCGGAAGCGCCAGCGGACGTCGCGGACGTCGCGCTCGGCGTCGTCGACCTCGTCCTGGGCGCGTCGCCAGTCGCGTTCGGTGTCGGCGCGTTCCCGGCGGATCTCCTGAATACGGTTGCGAATCCGCTCGCGCTGTTCGTCGGTCAGGCCGTCGGCGCGCGCCTCCGCTTGTTTGGCGATGATCTTCTCGTCCAGCTCCTCGAGCCTCGCGCCGAGGCTGTCGACCCGGCTGCGGGCGCTCGACAGCGCCTGTTCGACCGCGCGCACGACCTGGCCGTCCCGATAGCCGTAGGTGAAATCCGCCTCCAGATCCGACGGGCAGACACCGGCGTAGCCAGAACCGGACCGCCCGACCTCGAAGCCCTTGTACGGCGTGCAGTACTGCAGCAGGCCCTGGCGACGACCGGCGGCGTAGGCGGCGGCGTCCGGTGTTACGCCGTGCTCGGCGCAGGCCTCGGCATGGTCATCGAGGCGACTCATCGTCAGGCCCTGCTGGCCGTCGACGTAGCCCTGGCCGGACCAGTCCCCCGCCATGCACTGCTCGGCGCTCATGGTCGCGCAACTGCCGAGCGCCAGCGCGGCCCCGCCGGCCGCGGCCGCGATGATCAGAAGTCTCATGGATTCCGCCTCCCCAGATATCGCCGTTGATCATGATAGAAGCGGCAAGAACTGCCAAGCTTGGACCTTGCCGAGGCTTGGGCGGGACGTGCTAGATCGGGGACCGCCCAGCCCGGCGGCGGAGCGCCCGGTGTCCGACGAACCTCTGATCGAAGACGACGAGCCGACAGTGCTCGAGGCGCGGCTGGAGGCGGGCGGGACCCGTCTGGACAAGGCGCTGACGGGCATTTTCCCCGCCCTGTCACGGGCCCGACTTCAGGCCCTGCTGGCGGAGGACGCTGTGAGCCGGGATGGCCAGACTGTCTCCAGCGGTTCCGCCAAGGCTCAGGCGGGGCTGTACACGATCATCCTGCCACCCGTGATCTCGGCGACCCCCGCGCCCGAGGCGATCCCGCTGACCGTGCTGTTCGAGGACGCCGACCTGATTGTCGTCGACAAGCCGGCGGGCATGGCCGCGCATCCCGCCCCCGGCAGCGAGACCGGGACCCTGGTCAATGCGCTGCTGGCGCACTGCGGCGCCTCGCTGTCCGGGATCGGCGGCGTCGCGCGGCCGGGCATCGTGCATCGGCTGGACAAGGATACGTCGGGCGTGATGGTCGCGGCCAAGTCGGATCGGGCCCACGCCGGCCTCTCGGCCCTGTTCGCCGCCCATGACATCGAGCGCACCTACATCGCCCTGACCCGGGGCGCGCCCAGTCCGTCGAAGGGCCGGATCGAGACGCTGATCGGGCGCTCGTCCTCTGATCGCAAGAAGATGGCGGTGCTTCGAAGCGGGGGGCGGAACGCCGTCACCGACTATGTGGTCCAGCGCGTGTTCGGCCTGCCGGCCAAGGCCGGGGGAGCGCCCATGGCGGCGCGGGTCGCCTGCACCCTGCATACCGGCCGAACCCACCAGATTCGCGTGCATCTGGCCTCCAAAGGCGCGCCGATCCTGGGCGATCAGGTCTATGGGTCCGGAAGCCCGGCGACGGCGGTGCGCGCCGCGATCGTGGAGGCGGGACTGGCCCGTCAGGCGCTGCACGCGGCGGTCCTCGGCTTCGTACATCCGGTCACCGGGGAGCCGCTGCGTTTCGAGACCGCGCCGCCGCCGGATATGGGCGAACTGGAACGGTTGCTCGAGGCTCTGTGACTCTCCACATCCGGGACAGGAGGCCCCATGACCGACGCCAGCATCCGCGACAACACCGAAGCGCACCGCTACGAATTGCCGGTTGGCGACGACCTGGCCGTGGTGACCTACAACCTGTCCGGCCAGAACCTGATGATCACCGAAACCCTCGTGCCCGAAGCGCTGGAGGGTCAGGGGATCGCCAGCCGCCTGGCCAAATACGTGCTCGACGACGCACGAGACCGCGGCCTGCTCATCCTGCCGGTGTGTCCGTTCTTCTCGGCTTGGCTGCAGAAGCACCCGGAACACGCCGCCGTCGTTCATCCGACGTACCGCCAGATTCTGGGCCTCATATAGTCCGTCTTGATAAAGGACGGACTCTGGACTATACAGTCACTCGTTCGGTGCAGTGGCGCCGGGGCAACGGTCATGCTTCTGTGTGACGATCCGCCTCTGACAAATGCGGAAACCCGACCCTATTTCATCGGTTGAGGGGTGAGGCGACGGCGCACATCGGGTGGCCGCTTCCGAAGAACCCGCTCGTTTTGACGGTCGGAGGGACCATATGGCTGTAACCAGATCGCTCGCGGTGATGTCGCCTGAACAGGGGCTTTCGCGATACCTGACTGAAATCCGCAAATTTCCGATGCTGGCGAAGGACGAGGAGTTCATGCTCGCCAAGCGCTGGACCGAGCACCAGGACCCCGAGGCAGCGCACCGCCTCGTGACCTCTCACCTGCGCCTCGTGGCCAAGATCGCCATGGGCTATCGCGGCTACGGCCTGCCGATCGGCGAGGTGATCTCCGAGGGCAACGTCGGCCTGATGCAGGCGGTCAAGAAATTCGACCCGGACAAGGGCTTCCGCCTGGCGACCTACGCCATGTGGTGGATCCGCGCCTCGATCCAGGAATACATCCTGCGCAGCTGGTCGCTCGTGAAGATGGGCACCACCGCGGCGCAGAAGAAGCTGTTCTTCAACCTGCGCAGCCTGAAACAGTCGCTCAATGCCTTGACGCTCAAGGAAGCCGACGCCATGGCCCGCGAGCTCAATGTCAGCCGCAAGGACG
>NZ_JAVHLH010000280.1 GCF_031082345.1 Brevundimonas sp.
CCGGTGAGCCTCACGTCCGGTTCTACGCCGGCGCCCTCTTGACCACGGCCGCCGGCCACAACCTGGGCACGCTGTGCGTTCTCGATACCCGATCGCGACGGTTCTCCGAAACCGATCGGGCCCTGTTGCGCGAACTCGGGGACCTGGCCACCGAACAGCTGGAGCTGACCACGGAACGGCAGGCGGCCGAGGAGAAGAGACGGCTGCTCGAACTGGCCGAGTCGGTCTCGCACGTCGGTCACTGGCGACGGACGGCGGCGGGCGAGACGACCTGGTCGGACGAGGTCTACCGGATCTTCGGCCTTCCGCCCCAACCCGCCGGGACGCCCGTCGACACCGAGGCCGTCCGGTCGGCCTATGAAGACCGCCAGAGGGCGCGCCTGGAGACCTTTCTGACCCGGGCGATGGAGGAGGACGCGACCGGCGAATTCCAGACATCCATCACCCGGCCCGACGGCAAGGTGCGCCAGCTGGTGATCAGCGCCCGGCGCCAGCTCGACGAAACGGGCCGGGTCGAGGGCCTGTTCGGCGTGGTCCAGGACGTCACCGAACGGCATCGGGCCCTGGAACGCGTCCGGCGGAGCGAGGCCCAGTTCAGGCTGCTGGCCGATCATATGGGCGACGTGGTCACGCGGCTGAAACTGGACGGGTCGAGCCGCTACATCTCGCCCGCCATCCGGGGTCTGCTCGGCTACACGGCCGAGGAGATGGAAGGCCGCCCGGCCCAGGCCTTCCTGCATCCCGACGACCGGGCGGGGCTGCTCGACACCTTCGCCCGGATCGCCGCGGGTCAGAGACGGTCCATTCTCCAGCATCGCGCCCTGCATCGCGACGGCCACGTCGTCTGGGTGGAGACCACCTTCCAGGCGGTGCTCGACCGCGAGGGCCGGCCGACCGAAGTGATCGCGGTGATCCGCGACGTGTCGGAGCGTCACCTTCTCGAGGAGGAGCTCCGCGACGCCCGTGACCGGGCCGAGGCGGCGTCGGAGGCCAAGAGCCGCTTTCTGGCCAACATCAGCCACGAGGTCCGCACCCCCCTGACCAGCATCATCGGCTTTTCGAAACTGCTCCAGGCGCGCGAGGGCCTCGGCGCGGTCGAGCGGCAGTGCGCCGACCGGATCAATACGGCGGGACAGGCGCTGCTGAACGTCATCAACGACGTGCTCGACTATTCGAAGCTGGAGGCCGGGGCGATGGTTCTGGCGGCCCAGCCGTTCGAGCTCCGCGCCCTGTTGCGCCAGACCGCCGAGATCGTCCTCGGCCAGCTGGAGGAGAAGGGTCTCCGGTATGTCGAGCAGGTGGACGAGGACGTTCCGGCGATCCTCGTGGGCGACGCCGCCCGCCTGCGTCAGGTCCTGCTCAACCTGATGAGCAACGCCATCAAATTCACCGAACGGGGCGGGGTGAGCGTCCGGGTCCAGGCCAGGCCTTCGTCGGACGGCGGGCGGCGGCTCCGGGTGACGGTGACCGATACGGGCATCGGGGTCCCCGCCGAGGCGGCGGCCACCCTGTTCGAACGCTTCGTCCAGGCCGATGAATCGACCACGCGCCGGTTCGGCGGCACCGGCCTGGGCCTGGCGATCTCGCGCCAGCTGGTCGAGATGATGGGCGGCGAGATCGGCGTCCGCAGCACCCCCGGTCAGGGCTCGGACTTCTGGTTCGAATTTCCGGTCACGACCGATGCGACGACGGGAGCCGCCCCATGATGATCCTCCACGTCGACGACGACGACGGCATTCGCGCCCTCACCGACCTGGCCTTCTCGCTCGGCGGCGGAGCGACCGTGCGGTCGGCCGCGTCGGGAGCCGAAGCGATCTCGGCGCTGGAGACCGGCTGCAGGCCGGACGTGATCCTGCTGGACGTGATGATGCCTGACCTCGACGGACCGGGCGTCCTGGCGAAGATCCGCCAGCTGCCCGGCCACGCCAGGACGCCGGTGATCTTCATGACCGCCCAGAGTCAGGATCATGAACTGGATCGCCTGCTCGCCCTCGGCGGCGTCGGGGTCATCATCAAGCCGTTCGATCCGCTGGCCCTGCCCGGGCTCGTCAACGACCTGCTGCGGAGGGCGCGTCCGTGACGGACCCCGTGGCGGCGCTGAGGTCGGCCTTCGTGGCGCGCTGCCGGACGGACCTGGCCGAGCTTCGCCGCCTCGGCGACCGGGGCGACACAGCCGGCGTGGGCGCCCTCGTGCATCGTCTCGCCGGCGCCGCGGGCTCGTTCGGCTTCCCGGAGGTCAGCGCGGCGGCGCTCGTCGTGGACCAGCAGATCCGCGACGGCGGGGCGGCGGCGCAGGCGGACATGGAGCGACTGCTCGGGCTTCTGACGGAACTGGCCGGGGCGGAAGACTCCCGGTCGCGGCCCCATCCGGGCTAGCCGTCCGGGCGGCCTGTGGTGCGGGCGGTCGGGCTCGAACCGACACTCCTTTCGGAACCGGATTTTGAGTCCGGCGCGTCTACCAGTTCCACCACGCCCGCACAGGCCGGTTGCTCGCTTCGGCAGGCGCGCTTGGTAGCTCGCGGGGTCAGACCAGGTCAATCGGGAACGGCGAGTGCAGGTGTAAACCCCGCGACCGGTCCTGGGGTCAGGAGATGGCGAACCGGATCGTGAACTTCAGGACTTTCCCCACCGCGCTCGTGTCGTTCTCCGGCAAGGCGATTCGTGACCGCAATGCCGACGACAACGCCTTCTCGCCAAAGCCGAGATCGGGGGGCGTCTCGGACAGTATCCGGCACTCCCTCAGGCGCCCGTCGGCGGGCACGATGCAGCCCAACTGGACCGAGCCATGGCGGGCGTTCGCGTGGAGTGCGGCCCCCGGAAACTCCGGTCGGGGTCCGCGCGCCCAGGTCACGCCCCCGTCGGTCCCGAGCCGCGGGAGAAGGTCCCAGTCGTCGGCAAGGGGTTCCTCGCAGGCCGAGAGCACCCGATCGAGCGCCGCCGCCGACGGCGGGGTCGCCATCTGGTAGCGTAGCGCCGGCTCGTTCGGCGAGGCGGGTTCGAGCTGAACGATGAGATCGCCGCCGGCCCGCAGCTGGCGCGCCAGACGGCCGGGCTCGGACGCCGAAAGCACCGCGAATCCCGGCGGGCTGCTCCAGGCCTGGCCTTCGTCGGCGATGCCGCCCGCCGTGACGCGGACGTCGCGGAAGGTCGCGGACGTCGTGGGCGTTCCGATGAGCAGAAATTCCAGCACGTCGGCCTTGCAGCGCAGGGCCAGGCCGGTGTCGCCGAAATCGAGGGTGGCCAGCGTCACCCGTTGGGCGGGGTCGGTGATCAGGTTCCAGTCTTCGGACGCCTCCTGGCCGATGGACGGAGAGACGGCCGCCAGGACGACCGACAAGGCCAGCGCGATCAGTCCGGGTCGATTCATGCTGCTGTCTCCACCGGCCGCCCCGGAACCGGCGCCAACCTGTCGAAAGCTTAATCGCCGCGGCGCATCCGTAAAGCGCCGTCGTCGCCTCCTCTGCGGTCAGGGAGACGACGATGAAGCTGAGACACATGATGACGGCCGCGCTCGGGGCGTTGGTGC
>NZ_JAVHLH010000281.1 GCF_031082345.1 Brevundimonas sp.
GCCGCGATGGCGCCTGGACGTCGGCGTGGCGCGCAGCGAACTCTCGGGCGGCCTTCCGGACTGGTCCGAGGCGCGCGTCGCGGTGGCGGCCGCCCTCACCGACCGCTGGAGCGCCGCCCTGGCGGTCGAAGCGACCGAACGGTTCGACAACCGCGACACCTATGTCGAGGCGCGTCTGGATCGACGGTTCGGGCGCGGCGGGGCCTACGTCTTTCTCGGCGGCGCGACGGACGCGGACTATCGCCCGGAACTGATGTTGGGTCTGGGCGGGCAGGTGCGCCTGACGGACCGGTTATCGGCCACCCTGGGCGCCTCGACGGCCCGCTATCCGACCGGCACGGTGACCGCGATCCAGCCCGGACTGCTCGTGGATGTCTTGAGCGAAAGGCTGCAGCTGGCGGCCCGATGGATCGTCGTCCGTGACGAGACCGGCGAGGATCGCCAGGGCTGGGCGGTCCAGACGCGCTGGCAGGCGACCCCCAGGCTCGGGCTGCGGCTCGGCTATGCCGACGCCCCTGAAAGCTCGGAAGGGGTGACGGTCGAGGTCTCCGCCTGGAGCCTCGGGGCCGACATCGACGTGACCGATCGTCTGAGGCTGCGCATCGGCGCGGTGTCCGAGGATCGCGGCGCCTATGACCGGCGCGAAGCCACCATCGGGTTCGGCCTGCGGTTCTGATGGAAGGTCTGCTGCTCCTGTGGTGGACGTCGATCCTGCTGGTCATGGCGGCGCTCGCATGGATATCCGCCCTGGTCGTCGGCCGACTGTTCCGGGAGCAAAGGGACGCGCGGCGCGGCCGCGACCGCGACCGGGCCTGCGACGCCTTTCTCGACGTCATGAACGGGTCGGGGGACGCCCTGGGACGCCTGCGCGGCGTCGACCATCGGGCGCGGCTTATGGGCGAGGCCCTGCTTGAACTGCTGGCCATGGTCCGGGGGGGCGAGCGGGAAAGGCTGCTGGAGGCCCTGCAGTCGATCAAGATGGACCAACGCTTCCAACGCCGCCTGTTCAGGGGCGGAATCGCCGGTCGTATGGTGGCGGCCGAGACCCTGTCGCACTTCCCGGGTCCGGAGACGGTCGAGGCCCTGAAGGCGGCGCTCGTCCAGACGCGTCACGGAAACCTGCGGGTGGCTCTGATGCGATCGCTGATCGAGCTCGACGCCGCCCCGCCGCTGGCCGAGGTGCTGCAGGAGATTCACCGCAGCCGCGGGTCCGAATCCCTGCTCTATCTTCCGTTGATGCGCCGGCTGGTGAACGGCGACACCCGGGCGGCCCTGCACGCCTTCGGCGATCCCGGGACGCCGCCGAAGGCGCGGGTGATCCTGGCCGAGGCGCTCGGCGCCAGCGGGGATTTCCGGGCCATGCGACCCCTTTGCATCGGCGCCACGGCGCCCGACGTGGAGCTGAGGATCGCCTCCGTGCGGGGTCTCGCCGCCATGGGGCACCCGGCGGCCGAGCCTCGCATCCTCGCGGCCCTTGAGGACCCCGTGTGGATGGTGCGGTCGGCCGCCTGCGAGGCCGCCGGGCGGATCGGTCTGAAGTCGGCTGTGCCGCTGCTCATCATCCAGCTCTCGGACCCCGTCTGGTGGGTCCGTTTCCGCGCCGGCGAAGCCTTGTCGGCCCTGGGTTCGACGGGTCTGAAAGGACTGCGGGCGGCGGCGACCGGGCAGGGTGATCTGCCGCGCCGGGCCGCGTCGCTGGCGCTGGCGGAACGCGGTCTGGCGCGGACGGCCGCATGAGCGCGCCGATCCTGCATTGGCTGGCGGTGCTCGCCCAGTCGATCGCGATTGTCGTCATCGTGACCGGCCTGCTGCAGAACTTTGTCTACCTGGTTCAGCTGGGCCTGGCGGCGGCGGCGCTGATCCAGACTCCGCCGACGCCGTCGGGCGGCCTGCTGTGGCGGCGCTATGCGGACGCCTCGCCGCCCATCGCCCTGCTGGCCCCCGCCTACAACGAGGCCCTGACCATCACCGAGAGCGTCCGTTCGCTGCTGTCGCTGCAGTATCCGAGCTTCGAGGTGATCGTCATCAACGATGGGTCCAACGACGGCACGCTTCAGGTCCTGATCGACGGTTTCGGCCTCCGGCCTATCGAACGGCACTACGACCTGCCGATCGACCACAGGCCGATCCGCGGGATCTACGGCGGGACCCACCAGCCGCGGTTGATCGTCGTGGACAAGGAGAACGGCGGCAAGGCCGACGCCCTCAATGCGGGCATCAACGTCTCGCGCGCGCCGATCTTCTGCTCGATGGACGCCGACTCCCTGCTCGAACCGGACGCCCTGCTGCGTGCGGTCAGGCCCTTCGTCGAGGACCCCGAGCGGACGGTGGCGGTCGGCGGCACGGTGCGCATCGCGAACGGCTGCCGCATCGAACACGGCCGGGTGCTGGAGGTCCGTCCGCCCCGCAACCTCCTCGCCCTGCTGCAGACTGTGGAATATCTGCGGGCCTTCCTGATGGCCCGTCTGGCGTGGAGCCGCATCAACGCCCTGACCATCATCTCGGGCGCCTTCGGACTGTTCCGCCGCAACCGCGTCATCGAAGCCGGCGGCTACACCCGCGGAACCGTCGGGGAGGACATGGAGCTGGTCGTCAAGCTCCACAGGCTCATGCGGGACCGCGGACTGCCCTATCGGGTCGCCTTCGTGCCCGAGCCGGTCTGCTGGACCGAGGCGCCGGAAGACCTGCGCGTTCTCGGCCGCCAGCGGGCCCGCTGGCACCGGGGCTCGCTCGAGACCTTCGAGCGCCACTGGGACATGATGTTCCGGCGGAAGTACGGGCGGGTGGGGTTCGTCGGTTTCGGCTACGTCTTCCTGGTCGACGTGCTGGGGCCGATCGTCGAAATGCTGGGGTATTTCCTGATCCCCCTGTTCTGGCTGACCGGCCTGCTGTCGATCGAATATCTGCTGGCCTTCGCCGCCGTCACCTTCACCTTCGGCGTGGTGATTTCCGTCGGATCGCTGGCTCTGGAGGAATCCAGTCTGCGGCGTTTCCCCCGCGCCGGCGATCTGGTGCTGCTGACCCTCGTCGCGATCCTCGAGAATTTCGGCTACCGGCAGCTGAACAACTTCTGGCGGCTGCGCGGGGTCTGGCAATATCTGCGGCGCAGCCAGTCCTGGGGAACGATGACCCGGAAAGGCTTCGGGGCGCCGGCAAGCGAGGGAGCGGCTGTGCCATGAGTCCCGACGCCGATCCGCCCCTGTCGGCTCCCGCCGGGGCGCCGGAGAACGAGCCGGAGCGCCTCGCCGCCCTGCATGCGCTGAGGGTGCTGGACACGCCGCCCGAGCCCCGCTTCGACCGGCTCACGCGCCTGGCCGCCGCCCTGTTCGACGTCCCGACGGCCCTGGTGTCGCTGATCGACGCGGAACGGCAGTGGTTCAAGTCGCGGTATGGTTTCGAGGCCTGCGAGACCGGTCGGCGCGAGGCGTTCTGCAACCGCGCCCTGCGGCTGCCCGGGCGCGGCGTCATGGTCGTCGAGGACGCGACGAAGGATCCGGATTTCGTCGACAATCCGCTGGTCACC
>NZ_JAVHLH010000282.1 GCF_031082345.1 Brevundimonas sp.
CGAGCCGGCGGCGCTGGCCGGCCGACAGCTGACGCACCTCCAGCTCCAGCAGCGGCTGCAGCGCCAGCACGTCGACGGCGGCGGCGATCCCCGCCGCGTCGGCGCCCAGCCACGCGGCCTGGAAGGTCAGCTCCTCCCGCGCCCGGCGCGCGCCCTTGAGGCCGTCGAGATGGCCCAGCCAGTGAATATGCCGGCGCCGCGCCTCGGCCGGATCGGCGTCGGCGAAGGCGATGGTCCCGGCGTCGGGGCGGAGGAATCCGGCCAGGGCCCTCAGCAGGCTGGTCTTGCCCGCGCCATTGGCCCCGGTCAGGGCCACGGCCTCGCCGGCCGCCAGCGACAGGGACAGATCGCGGAACAGCACCCGCTCGCCGCGGGACAGGGTGAGGCCGGTGACGGTCAGCATCGGCGCGAGGCCCAAGTGCGAACAGTTCTCAATGGCCCTGCGGCCGACGTGGATACATGGACGCCCGTCGGAACCATCGCTATATCCGGCCTCGCCGCAGCAGGCGTTCGCCGCGCGCGGCGGGGACCTGTGCGCCCCGCCGTCTGTCGCGCGATCGCGCAACCGGATGTCCGGGCGGCGTTGACCAGAGGAACCTCTCCCATGCCGTCGAACGACAGCTTCAAGACCCGTCAGGACCTTTCCGTCGGGCGCAAGAAATACGCCTATTACAGCCTTCCGGCCGCCGAGGAAGCGGGTCTGGCCGGGATTTCCCGCCTGCCGCGCTCGATGAAGGTGCTGCTGGAGAACCTGCTGCGCAACGAGGACGGGGTCTCCGTGACCGAGGCCGACCTGCGCGCCGTCGCCGCCTGGATCGACAACAAGGGCTCGGTCGAACACGAGATCGCCTTCCGCCCGGCCCGCGTGCTGATGCAGGACTTCACCGGCGTGCCGGCCGTGGTCGACCTCGCCGCCATGCGCGACGCCATGTCCAAGCTCGGCGCCGATGCCTCGAAGATCAATCCGCTCAACCCCGTCGACCTGGTCATCGACCACTCGGTCATGGTCGACCATTTCGGCACCCCGGGCGCCTTCAACCAGAACGTCGAGCGCGAATACGAGCGCAACATCGAGCGCTACAAATTCCTCCGCTGGGGTTCGTCGGCCTTCAATAATTTCCGCGTCGTGCCCCCCGGCACCGGCATCTGCCACCAGGTCAACCTCGAGAACCTGGCCCAGACCGTCTGGACCGCGCCCGAGGGCAAGGCGACCCTGGCCTATCCCGACACCGTCGTCGGCACCGACAGCCACACCACCATGATCAACGGCCTGGCCGTTCTGGGCTGGGGCGTCGGCGGCATCGAGGCCGAGGCGGCCATGCTGGGCCAGCCCATCCCGATGCTGATCCCCGAGGTCATCGGCTTCCGCCTGTCGGGCGCCCTGCCCGAAGGCGCCACCGCCACCGACCTGGTCCTGACCGTCACCCAGATGCTGCGTCGCAAGGGCGTGGTCGGCAAGTTCGTCGAGTTCTTCGGCCCGGGCGTGACCAGCCTGACCATCGAGGACCAGGCCACCATCGCCAACATGGCCCCGGAATACGGCGCCACCTGCGGCTTCTTCCCGGTGTCGGCGGCGACGATTTCGTATCTGACCGCCACCGGCCGCGACAAGGCGCGCGTCGCCCTCGTGGAGGCCTACGCCAAGGCGCAAGGGTTGTGGATCGACGAGACCTCGGAAGACCCGGTCTTCACCGACGTGCTCGAGCTGGACATGGCCGAGGTCGTGCCGTCGCTGGCCGGCCCCAAGCGGCCTCAGGACAAGGTCGAGCTGACCATCGCCGCCCCGGCCTTCGAGACGGCCCTGGGCGAGGTGTTCAATCGCCCGGCCGACGCCCCGCGGGTCAAGGTCGAGGGCGAGAAGTTCGACCTCGGCGACGGCGACGTGGTCATCGCCGCCATCACCTCCTGCACCAACACCTCAAACCCGTCGGTGCTGATCGCCGCCGGTCTGGTGGCGCGCAAGGCCCACAAGCTGGGCATGAAGGTCAAGCCGTGGGTCAAGACCTCGCTGGCCCCCGGCTCGCAGGTGGTCACCGACTATCTGACCGCCGCCGGCCTGCAGGCCGACCTCGACGCCCTCGGCTTCAACCTGGTCGGCTACGGCTGCACCACCTGCATCGGCAACTCGGGCCCGCTGGATCCGGCCATCTCCAAGGCGATCAACGACAACGGCCTGGTCGCCACCTCGGTGCTGTCGGGCAACCGCAACTTTGAAGGCCGGGTGAACCCCGACGTCCAGGCCAACTATCTGGCCTCGCCGCCGCTGGTCGTCGCCTACGCCCTGGCCGGCTCGATGCGGATCGACATCTCGAAGGACCCGATCGGCAAGGACAAGAAGGGCAAGGACGTCTTCCTCAAGGACGTGTGGCCGACCTCGGCCGAGATCGCCGCCATCCAGAAGAAGTCGGTCACCCCGGCCATGTTCGCCAAGCGCTACGCCGACGTCTTCAAGGGCGACAAGCACTGGCAGGGCATCAAGGTCGAGGGCGGCCAGACCTACGCCTGGGACGACGCCTCCACCTATGTGCAGAACCCGCCCTATTTCGAGGGCATGTCGATGGAGCCGGCCCCGGTCGCCGACATCGTCGAGGCCCGCGTCCTCGCCATCTTCGGCGACTCGATCACCACCGACCACATCAGCCCGGCCGGTTCGATCAAGAAGGCCTCGCCGGCCGGCGCCTATCTGACCGACCACGGCGTCGACGCGCTCGACTTCAACTCCTACGGCGCGCGCCGCGGCAACCACGAAGTGATGATGCGCGGCACCTTCGCCAACATCCGCATCCGCAACAAGATCACCCCGGACATCGAGGGCGGCGTCACCAAACACTTCCCGTCGCAGGACACGATGTCGATCTACGACGCGGCCATGCGCTACCAGTCGGAAGGTCGTCCGCTGGTCGTCTTCGCGGGCAAGGAATACGGCACCGGCTCGTCGCGCGACTGGGCCGCCAAGGGCACGAAACTGCTGGGCGTCCGCGCCGTCATCGCCGAGAGCTACGAGCGCATCCACCGCTCCAACCTGGTCGGGATGGGCGTGGTGCCGCTGCAGTTCAAGCAGGACGGCTGGACCCGTCTGGGCCTGACCGGCGAGGAGATCGTCACCATCCGCGGCCTGTCCGACGTCAATGTCGGCAAGCTGCGTCCGCGCCAGGACCTGTGGGTCGAGCTGTTCCGTCCCTCGGACGGCAAGATGGCCCGCTTCCCGGTCCGCTGCCGCATCGATAACCAGACCGAGATGGACTACTTCAAGGCCGGCGGCGTCATGCCCTACGTCCTGCGCAACCTCGCCGGCGGCGCGCCGGAGGCGGTCGCAGCGGAGTAGGGGAAGGCGGGTCGCATGCGACCCGGCGACGACGCCAGACGAGACGATCAGGGCCGGCGGAGCGATCCGCCGGCCCTTTTCGTTCCGGGCCGCAGGAAGCCCCTCGCCAAACAAGTCGCCAGACCACGTCTATCGCGGACATGTCCACGGC
>NZ_JAVHLH010000283.1 GCF_031082345.1 Brevundimonas sp.
CGCCTAGCTTCCCCTCGGTGCCCACCTCGCGGGCCACCCGAGACACCTCCGAGGCGAACGAGTTCAGCTGGTCCACCATGGTGTTGATGGTCGACTTCAGTTCGAGGATCTCGCCCTTCACGTCGACGGTGATCTTCTTGGACAGGTCGCCGTTGGCCACGGCCGTGGTCACCTCGGCGATGTTGCGCACCTGACTGGTCAGGTTCGCGGCCATGAAGTTCACATTGTCGGTCAGGTCCTTCCAGGTGCCGGTCACGCCCTTCACCTGGGCCTGGCCCCCCAGCTTGCCCTCGGTGCCGACCTCGCGGGCCATCCGGGTCACTTCCGAGGCGAAGGCGTTCAGCTGGTCCACCATGGTGTTGATGGTGTTCTTGAGCTCCTGCACCTCGCCCTTCACATCGACGGTGATCTTGCGGCTGAGGTCGCCGTTGGCGACCGCGGTGGTGACTTCGGCGATGTTCCGGACCTGACCGGTGAGGTTGGCCGCCATGAAGTTCACATTGTCAGTCAGGTCCTTCCAGGCGCCGGCGACGCCCTTGACATTGGCCTGACCGCCCAGCTTGCCCTCGGTGCCCACCTCGCGCGCCACGCGGGTCACCTCGGAGGCGAACGAGCCAAGCTGCCCGACCATGGTGTTCACCACCCGGCCGATGCGCAGGAACTCACCCCGGAGGGGCTGGTCCTCGTTGTTCAGATCCATGGTCTGGCTGAGGTCGCCCTTGGCGACCGCGCCGATCACGCGAGCCATCTCGGCGGTCGGGTGCACCATGTCCGTGATGAGGGTGTTGACGGCCTCGATACTGTCCGCCCAGGCGCCGGCGGCGGCCGGCATGTTGGCCCTCGCATTGATCTTGCCCTGACGGCCGACAGCCTCTCCGAGCCGGCTGAACTCCCGGCTCATCCGGTCGTTCAGCTCGACGACGTCGTTGAACGCCTCGGCGATCTCCGCATCCATGCCGTCCAGGTCTCCCGGCAGACGAACCGAAAAATCCCCTCGTCGGAAGGCTCTCAGGGCGGCCAGAAGCTGGCGGTTGTCCAGGGCGGTCTCGGAAGCACGGGCGGCGATCGGCATGAAACACCATCATGTGGAGCGGACAGAATCCGAGGATGAGCCGAGCACAGAAGGGGCGAGCCGGAAATCAACGAGAAGCCCCCCAAACCCCTACTGCGACGCGATTTCTCCCCCGAACCAACCCGCTAAAATGATCCCGTTGCGCTGGAGGTTCCCGGCGGCCTCAATAATTTCGGCCGTTGCCAAGAAGCGCCGAAACGTTAGGTTCCGGCCCCATGCCGCAATCCCGCGCCCGCATCCGGGCATCGTGACGACCCCGAGGTCGACAGCAGTAGACGACGCGCTCCGGAGCTTCATCGAGGGCGCTTTCCCATCGGTCTGGGCGCTCGAGACTTTTCTCGCGCTCAAGCGGGACGGGGAGGTGACCTGGACGGTGGAAGGTCTGGTCAAGGAGCTGCGCGCGAATACGTCGTTGGTGACGGATTGCCTGATTCATCTCGAGCGCGCCGGGTTGGCCGTGGCCATCGACGGGACCCATCGCTACCAGCCGGCGTCAAAGACCCTGGCCAAACTCGCCGACGACCTCCAGACCGCCTATGCGGAGCGGCCGTTCAGCATCATTAGCGCTATAACGTCGCTACGCCCCGATCCGCTGAAGGGCTTTGCGGATTCGTTCCGGCTTGGGGGATGGAAACAATGAACCTGCCAGCGCCTGAGTTAATCTATTCACTGTGTCTTCTTACCAGTGGAGTCTGCGCCGCCCTGCTGATCCGGTCCTACCTGAGGTCACGCCAGACGCTTCTCCTCTGGAGCGCAGGCTGTTTCTCACTTCTCGCCCTCAACAATCTGGCGGTCGTTCTGGATATGGTGGTCCTCAGCGGCACCGATTTCACGCTTGTGCGCCAGGTGACCGCGCTCAGCGCGGTGGCGGTCCTGATCTACGGCTTCATCTGGGAGGTCGACCGATGACAGTCGCCGGCGCTGTTACGGGCGCGATCATCATGGGTTACGCAGTGGCGAGCCTGTTCTTTCTCAAATTCTGGCGGCGGACCGGAGACAGCCTGTTCCTGGCGTTCGCCGGCGCCTTCATGCTTCTTGCGGCGACACCTCTGCTGACGCTGACACTGGCGATCCCGCGGGAAGAGCAGAGCCCCTTCTACCTGATCCGGGCCGCAGCGTTCATGATCCTGATCGCAGCCATCGTTCTCAAGTCCCGCCGAGCCAACTAGCCCGCGAACCAAATCTTCAACGAATGGCCCGACCTGCAGCGGATCGTCGGCTCTCCGGACGCCTCGACCGGATGTCGTGTTCCCTACACGCAGCGAAGGCGGCTACTGGCGCAGTAGCGGACCCCCTGCCCTCCTTCACGAGGGAAGAATATTAGCGCACCGAGCGCAGAAAAGTTGACGGTGGGCTGGGTGCACCGCCACGGCGCCCCGTCCAAAACTTCCCAGCTCAGCCTTGATCCCGCCGCCCGCATCGGCTCGCGGGCCGGAAAGCTCGGAACCCGTCCGGGGCGTCGCCGGTTTCCCTTGTGGTGAAGCTGGGACAGGGGTTTGGCATGGCGAGGATCGAGAAGGGCGTGGGCCTTGGCGGAGTAGCGGTCCGGATCCTCGCGGCGGTGCTGGCGCTCATAGGCCTGGTGCTGGCGGTCGGCGGCGTCTGGCTGCTGTCGCTGGGCGGGTCGCCCTACTATCTGCTGGCCGGGCTGGGCCTGGTCGCCTCGGGCGTCATGCTGTGGCGGCTGAACCTGCTCGGGGCCTGGATCTATATCGGCGTCTTCGTTCTGACGGTGCTGTGGGCGCTGTGGGAGGTCGGGCTGAACGGCTGGGCCCTGGTTCCGCGGGTGGTCGCCCCCGCCGTCCTGCTGGTTTTCGTCATCGCCGCAATGCCGGTGCTGGATACGCGCCGGGGCGGCCGGCTGGCGCTCGGCGGGGCCGCGGTCTTCGTGGTCGGCGCCCTGATCTCGGGCTTCGTGGTCGCCCAGGCCAACCGGCCGACGGATCCCGCGGCCGTGCAGACCGCCGCCCTCGCCGCGATGTCGGAACCGTCCCTGCGCGACGCCGGCGCCGACTGGCCGGCCTACGGCGGGACCGAGAGCGCCCGGCGCTGGTCGCCGCTCAGCCAGATCAACCGCGAGAACGTGGGCCGGCTGGAGCGGGTCTGGACCTTCCGCACCGGCGATACGCCCGAGGAGAAATGGGGCGCCGAGACCACCCCGCTGAAGATCGGCGACACCCTCTATCTGTGCACGGCGCGCAACATCCTGATCGCGCTGGACGCCCGCACGGGCGAGCAGCGCTGGCGCTATGACCCCCAGGTCTCCGACGACTGGATTCCCTACACCGCGGCCTGCCGGGGCGTGGCCTACTATGAGACCGGCGGGTCCGCCGCCGGCGGCGCGTCGCGCGCCGCTGACGCAGTGGTCGCCGTCGGCGCGCCGGTTCCGGCTC
>NZ_JAVHLH010000284.1 GCF_031082345.1 Brevundimonas sp.
CTGATCGTGGCCGACGGCTTCGGCGGGGCGGTGGTGCGCGACGCCTGCGCCGCGCCGCTGGCGCCGGCCCGGCGCAAGGCCCTGACCATCGCCTTCGCCCGGCTGGGCGCGCTACGGACGCTGAGGGATCAGGCGGGCGGCTGAGGGGCCGCAGGCGCGTCGACGACGCGGCCGCTCTCGCCGGTCGACATGGTGGCGCTGACGGTGGCGGCGCAGCCCATCAGCGTCTCCCCGCCGATGGTGACCATGGCGGTCAGCGGATAGGTGCGGCTGGTCATGCCGTCGCTGCAGTCGGTGGCGGTCAGGACGACCTGGAGCGGGTTCCCGGCCCCGGTGGTCGATTCCCAGGTGGCCATGGTGCCCTGCATCACCGGTTCGCCCTGCGGGGCCCGCTGCTCGGGCCGGTCGACGCCGGAATAGACCATTTCCGAGCCGGTCAGCTCCACGGCCCAGAACGGCTCGTTGCCGCCCACGCGCAGCGGCTGGGTCAGGTCGACGCCGGCCAGGACGGGCGCGGGCGCCGGCGCCGCATCGGGCGCTTCCGGCGCTTCGGCCGAGGGCGAGCAGGCGGTGAGGATGAGGGCGGCGAGGGCGGTGGTTGCGAAGGCGCGCATGGAAATCTCCCGGGGGCGGGGCATGGAGCGCAGGACGGGCGGCCCCGTCAAGCGTGGGCGTCGCCTCGCGAAGGGATCAGTCGGTCAGGGCTGGCCGTCGGCGCCGGCGGAGGCCGAGGCCATCAGCAGGCCCTCGGACGGCCGGGCCGGGGCTTTGTAGATGAAGCCGTAGGTCGGATAGACGCTGGTTCCGAGGTCGTTGATCGGGTTGTACCAGACCTTGACCGCGCTCCAGTCCCCGCCGTTCGAGACGTCGACCACGGTGACGTTCTCCTCGACCTTGCCGCGGCTGCCGCCCCAGTTGGCGTGGGTGACGCGGATGACGCGGTCGGTCAGCACTTCCGAGACGACGGCGACGTGGCCGCGGCTCATGCGGCCGCTGGGCCGGAAGGCCAGCACGGAGCCGGTGCGGGGGCGCTCGCCGGTCTGGAAGCGATTCTGGGCCTGGGACCACCAGGTGTGGGCGTCGCCGAAGATTTCGATGCCCGAGAACATCCGGGCGAAGGTCACGCACTGCCAGTAGGGCTCGCCGGCGTTCGCGGCGGGGGTCGTGCCGACCAGCGCGAAAAGTCCGAGTGTCGCCGCAACCGCGGCGGCTGTGAGCCGTTTCATCATGCTGGCGTAGGTCCCGACCTGCTGCTGAATCAGCCTTAGACGATAGTTTCCGAGGGTTGAAGAACCCTTTCGGGCGAATTCGCCTGTTGGGCGACCTCCGGACGAGCTGAGCCGTTGCGCTTGGCCAGCCCCCGCAAGGCCTTGCGGGCCGGGCGTTCTACGAGGTGATAGGTCAGGGCCGCCGCGATCGGGATGGCCGCCAGGACCGCCAGCCACACAATCACGTGAAGCCGTTTGTCGTCGGCTCCGGTCAACCGCGCGGCGACATTGACGCCCAGCAGCAGGACCGGCGCGCAGACCATGTAGATCGAATAGGAGATCTCGCCGAGATAGACCCCGGTTTTCGAGGCGAAGACCCCGGCGCGGGCGTTGTCGAGCCCGCCGAGGCCGAGGATCAGTCCTCCGGCGAACAGCACCACCAGCGGATCCCACAGCCCCAGCGAGGCGCAGACCAGCAGGGCGACGCCGCAGGCTGCGGCGACCAGGCCGGCGTGGCGCACGGGGGCGCGGCGGTGGATCAGGTACAGGGCGCAGCCGAGGGCGAAGCAGGGAACGATCCGCAGGGCGCCCCAGCGGAAGGTCGCCTCGGTCAGGGAGAAGCCGGCCAGCGGCTCGAACAGGGCGTAGAGCGCCAGGGCGCCCGCGGCCACGAGGGCCGTGGCCAGGACCGGCCGCTCGCGCATTCGCCAGGCCACGAAGGCGAAGGCGGGGAAGGTCAGATAGGCGAACCACTCGGCCGAGATCGACCACGACGGGTGGTTGAAGGCGGCGCTGGAGGCCAGACCCCAGGCGTGGGTCAGGGTCAGGTGGGACGGCAGGGAGCGCCAGTCCAGCAGGGACTCGCTGACCGCCAGCCCCGCGACCGTGGCCCCGACTCCGAGCGCGATCATGCCGGCGAGCGTCACCAGATGCAGCGGATAGACCCGCGCGATTCGGGCCCACAGGAAGCCGCGATAGCTGAAGCCGGCCGCCCGGCCCCGGCCCGCCGCCTCGAGATAGACGTGGCTGAGGATGAAGCCTGACAGGACGAAGAAGACCTCGACGCCCAGATAACCCCGGGTCACCGCCACCGGGACGAAGCCGATGTCGAGGTACGGCCAGGCCGTGTACAGCACCACCCACAGGGCCGCGAGGAACCTCAGCGTCGTCAGGGCGCGTAGATCGGGGGGTGTCTGGACGGGCGTCATGACCGCCCACACTAGACAGTCAGGCTCTAGGAACCGTTAAGCGCCGCACTCCGCCGGGCGCGAGGCGTCGGCCGGGAACATTTCGCAGGCCCGGTCGATCTCGCCCTGGATCATCTCGCACGGATTGGCGGCGTTGCAGGGCGGATGGGTGGCCGGGCTGACCATGATGCAGCGCTCGACCAGCCGGGCCGAGGCGGCCGGGCCGATCTCGGCCAGACACGAGCCGGGTTCGCCGGCCGGCGTCGCGGCGATCACGGCCGGATCGACCTCTTCCTGCGGGGGCGCGTCGGCGGGCATGACCGGGGCGGGGGCGTCCGCGGCGGCGGGTTCGGCCGCCGTCGTCTCGGCGGGCTGCTGACAGGCCGCCACGAGAGCGGTCACGGTCAGAAGGGCGACGATGGTCCGGCGCATCCCGATCACTCCGAAAAGTCCTGAAGCGCCACCATAGGCACGGTTCGCGGCCGCGCGAAAGCGCCGCCGGACCCGTTCACCGGGGCCCGGGAGCCGTCTCGATCCGACGGAAGGGATAGCGGTCGCGGATGTTGGGTCCGAAGAATCGGCCCTTCGAGAAGGCCTCGCGGAAGGCCGCGTTCACCTCGGGCGGCACGCCGTCGTATTCATAGACGTCGCCGCTGACGAAGGTCACGCGCAGGCGGCGTTTCGGTTCGTCATAGCTGAAGCGGCGGATGACGCTGGACGGCATGCGGGGAAAACGCCGGATCGCGCCGACGGCTCCGATCACGGGCCTGTGTCGGCCGGCGGACGATTTCCCGTTTTCCGCCGCCGCCCCGTGTGACAGCCTCGCCGCGGCTCAATGTCGAGTCCGGAGCAGGAGGCGCCGCGTGGCCTACAAGTTCGAGATCTACAAGGACAAGGCCGGCGAGTTCCGCGTCCGGTTCAAATACAACGCCGAGACCATGTTCTCGACCGAGGGCTATTCGTCCAAGGCCTCGGCCCAGAACGCGATCGACTCGATCAAGAAGAACGGCCCGGCCGCGCCGACGGAAGACAACAGCTAGACAAGGCGCGCGGCCGGA
>NZ_JAVHLH010000285.1 GCF_031082345.1 Brevundimonas sp.
AACAACAACCCGGACGTCGAGGCTCCGTTTATCTACGTCGGGGCGGGGCGTCCGGGCGCCGCGCCGAGCGAGCTCGAGACCCAGGTGACCCGTCTGATCGAGGATTCAGTCGCCGGCCTCGGCGGCGTGCGCCACATCGATTCCACGGTCAGCGACGGCTATTCGACGACCTTCATCGAATTCGAGCTGGGCACCGACGTCGAGCGGGCCACCAACGACGTGCGCAACGCCATGGCGGGTCTGCGCGGCGACCTGCCGCAGGACATGCAGGAGCCGACGGTCCAGCGCATCGACATCACCGGCGACAGCCTGATCACCTATGTGGTGCAGTCGCCGACGATGAGTCCGGAGCAGCTGAGCTGGTTCGTCGACAACGACGTCAGTCGGGCCCTGCTGGCCATCCCCGGCGTCGGCGAGGTCAACCGCCAGGGCGGCGTCGACCGGGAGATCCGCGTCGAGATCGATCCCGACCGGCTGGCGGCGCTGGGCGTCACCGCGGCGCAGGTCAGCCAGGCGCTGGTCTCGGCCAACAGCGATCTGCCCGGCGGGCGCGTCACCGTGGCCGGCTCCGAACGCGCCATCCGGGTTCCCGGCGCGGCCGGTTCGCTGGAGGAGCTGAGCCAGACCCGCATCCCGCTGTCGGGGGGCGGAAGCGTGCGCCTCGGCGACCTCGGACGCATCGAGGACACCTGGACGGAACCGCGGGCCATGGCCCGGCATGACGGCCTGCAGGTCGTCACCTTCAACATGCTGCGTTCGCGCGAGGCCAGCGAGGTCAAGGTCGCCGAGCGCGTGCGCGAGGTCGTGGCCGAGATGGACGAGGCTCATCCGGAGCTCGAGATCCGGCAGGTCACGGCCAATGTCGAATACATCGAGGAGAGCTACATCGCCTCGGTCGAGGCGCTGCTGATCGGCGCCGGCCTCGCGGTGCTGGTGGTGCTCCTCTTCCTCCGCGACATCCGGGCGACGATCATCGCCGCCGTGGCCCTGCCGCTGTCGCTGATCCCGACCTTCGCGGTGCTGGCGGCGACCGGCCAGTCGCTGAACGGCGTCACCCTGCTGGCGCTGTCGCTGACCATCGGCATCCTGGTCGACGACGCCATCGTCGAGATCGAGAACATCGTGCGGCACATGCGCGACGGGAAGTCGCCCTATGACGCGGCCATGGAGGCGGCCGACGAGATCGGCCTGGCCGTGGTGGCCACGACGTCGACGATCATCGCCGTCTTCGCGCCCGTCGGCTTCATGCCGGGCATCATCGGCCAGTTCTTCATCGCCTTCGCCCTGGCGGCGTGCGTGGCGGTGTTCTTCTCGCTGGTCGTCGCGCGGATGCTGACGCCGCTGATGGGCGCCTATCTGCTGCGGCATTCGAGCAAGCACCACGACGCCGACCCGTTCTGGATGAAGCCCTATCTGCGCGCCCTGCGAGTGGCGCTCGGCAATCGCTGGAAGGTGTTCGCCGCGGGGATCGTGATCTTCGCGGGATCGATCTTCCTCGGCATGCAGGTGCCGGCCGAGCCCTTCCCGGCCGGCGACCAGGGACGCGCCTCGTTCAACGTCGAACTGCCGCCCGGCGCGACGCTGCAGGAGACCGACGTCATCGTTCAGCAGATGACGCGGGTGCTGTCCGAGCGTCCCGAGGTCGAGTCCGTCTACGGGTCGATCAACGTCGCCAGCGCCAATGTCGTCGCCGACCTCGTCGACAAGGGCGATCGCCGGCTGAGCCAGCAGGAATTCTCGCGGTTGATGGTGGACCAGTTCCGCGACATCCCGGGCGCGCGCATCGGCACGGGCGGCGGCGGCGGCGGCGGTCCCGGCGACGGCACCACCTTCAGCCTGTCGCTGCTCAGCGACAACGGTCCCGCGCTGGAGGCCGCGACGCGCGCGGTCGAGGCCGAGATGCGCGGCGTCCCGGGCCTGGCCAATGTGGTCAACACCGCCTCGATCGCCCGGCCGGAGATCCTGGTGACGCCCAAGCCCGACCAGGCCGCCCTGATGGGCGTCTCGACCGGGGCCATCTCGCAGACGGTGCGGGTGGCGACGCTGGGCGACGTCGAACAGAACCTGCCGAAATACAATCTGGGCGACCGCCAGATTCCGATCCGGTTGATGCTCAGCGAGGAGGCGCGCCAGGATCTGTCGGTGGTCGAGAACCTGCGGGTGCCGACGGCGAGCGGAGCGGCCGTGCCGCTCGGCGCGGTGGCCGACATCACCTTCGGCGCCGGACCGTCGGAGATCACCCGTCGCGACCGCTCGCGCGTGGCGACCATCACCGCCGAGCTCGACGGCATCACCGTGGGCGAGGCCGCCGAACGGGTGCGGGCGCTCGAGCCGGTCAAGACCCTGCCCCCGGGCGTGCGCGAGGTGCCGTCCGGCGACACCGAGTTCCTGGCCGAAATGGTCTCGGGCTTCGCCATCGCCTTCGGCTCCGGCATCCTGTTGATGTACGCGGTGCTGGTGCTGCTGTTCAAAAGCTTCGCCTATCCGATCACCATCATGGCGGCCCTGCCGCTGGCCATCGGCGGCGCCTTCGTCGGCCTGCTGCTGATGGGATCGAGCTTCTCGATCTCGTCGCTGATCGGGATCCTGATGCTGATGGGGATCGCGGCCAAGAACTCGATCCTGCTGGTCGACTATGTGATCATGGCGCGCAAGGCGGGCATGACCCGGTTCGAGGCCCTGATGGACGCGGCCCACAAGCGGGCCAGGCCGATCATCATGACCACGGTGGCCATGGGCGCGGGCATGCTGCCGATCGCCATCGGACTGGGCGCCGACGTCGAGTTCCGGCAGCCGATGGCGATCGCGGTGATCGGCGGCCTGATCACCTCGACCTTCCTGTCGCTGCTCTACATCCCGGCGATCTTCACCATCGTGGACGACATCGCCGGCTTCTTCGTGCGGCGGATGCACAAGATGTTCGAGGGCCAGCGGCACACGCCGGTGAGGCCTGCGCCGAAGCCGGCCGAGGCGGAGTAACGAACCGGCCGCCGGCGCGCGTCGGCGGCCACACTCCGGGCCATGGCATTTCCGCCACGTCCCGCCAGAAACGGCGTCGGCGCCGATGAATCGTAGTGACGACTGTTTCCTTGAGTTGTAACTGTCGCGCTCGTTTCAACTACTCTTGGGGGACCTTTCGTGAAGAAGACCATTATCGCCGTGACCGCTGGCCTGTTGCTGGTGGCCGGCCAGGCCGCCGCCGCCGCCAACACCTCGGCGACCGCCCGCGTCGGCGACCGCATCGGCGCCACCGCCGGTGAATCCAGCGAATTCGCTGGCGTGCCGCTGCCGGTCCTGCTGGTCGGCGCCGCCATCCTGGTTGTCGGCGTCATCGCCGCGACGGACGACGACAGCGAAAGCAACTGATCCAACCGGATTCATCAAAGCCCTCGCC
>NZ_JAVHLH010000286.1 GCF_031082345.1 Brevundimonas sp.
CGGCGCCCTGCTGGACGACGCCGTGGTGCTGACGGCGCCGTTCATCATCGGGGTGCTGGTCCTGCTGCTGGCCCTGCTGCAGCAACGCAAGGAGGCCGGGATCAGCCGGGAGTGGGCCGCGTCCGAGCGTCGCTTCCGGGGCGCGGTCGAGGCGGCGCGGTGCGGCGTCTGGGACTGGGATCTCGAGAGCGGCCAGATCCTGCTGTCCGACTATATGGCCGACCTGATGGGACTGGAGCGCACCGGCTCCGTCACGGCGGAAGCGATGATGGAGCGCATCCATCCCCGGTACCGCGACGCCGTGAATCACGCCCTGCGCCAGGCCGAAACCTTCGGCGCCTTCGAGGTCAGCTTCCCGGTGCCGGACGCCCAGGGCCGCGCGCGCTGGATCGACGCCCGGGGACAGGCGCGCGGCGAGCGCAGCGAGGAGGGCTTCACCTCGATCCTCGGCATCGCGCTGGACACCACCGAGGCGCGCCGGGCCAAGGCCCACGCCCAGGCCGCCGAGGGACGGCTGCGCGACGGCATCGAGAGCGTATCTGACGCCTTCGTCCTGTTCGACCGCCATGGCCGCCTGATCCTGTCCAACCACGCCTTCCAGGACGCTTTCAGCTTCGAGCCGGGCGTGGTCCGAAAGGGCGCGCTGAAGGCCGACCTTAACCGCATCGCCGCCCTCGCCATCAAGTCCGAGCACCCGGCCGCCGGCGGCCGCGCCGGGGCCCGGGAGGTCGAGCTGCACGACGGCCGCTGGCTGCAACTGGTCGAGCGCTTCACCTCCGAGGGAGGGTCGGTGGTCTCGGCGGCGGACATCACCGCCATCAAGCAGAAGGAGGCCGAGCGCCAGCGCGCCAGCGAGCGGCTGCACGCCACCATCACCGAGCTGGAGGATCGCGAGGAGAAGCTGTCGCTGCTGGCGCGCAAATACGAGATCGCCATGACCCGGGCCGAGGCGGCGAACCAGGCCAAGTCCGAGTTCCTGGCCAATATGAGCCATGAGCTGCGCACGCCGCTGAACGCCATCAACGGCTTCTCCGAGATCATGGCGGGCGAAATGTTCGGGCCGCTGGGCGACCCTCGCTACAAGGGCTATGCGGCCGACATCCTGCGTTCAGGCCAGCATCTGCTGAGCCTGATCAACGACATCCTCGACATGGCCAAGATCGAGGCCGGCAAGCTGACGCTGCACTATGAGGCGGTGACGCTGAAGGAGATCGTCGACGACGCGGCGCGGCTGATGCGCGGCCGGGTCGAGGAGGCGGGGCTGAAGCTGCTGGTGGACGCGCCGGACCTGCCGACCATCGAAGCCGACCATCGGGGTCTGAAGCAGGTTATGCTGAACCTGCTGTCCAACGCCGTGAAATTCACCCCGGAGGGCGGCGACATCGTCGTCACCCTGTCGCGCGAGGATGACGACCGCGTCCGTGTGGCCGTCACCGATACGGGCATCGGCATCGCCGCCGAGGATCTGACCCGCCTGGCGCGGCCGTTCGAGCAGGTCGAGGGGCAGCATTCCAAGACCACCCAAGGGACCGGCCTCGGCCTGGCGTTGACCAAGGCGCTGATCGAGTTGCACGGCGGGACCCTGACGCTGGAGAGCGAACCGGGGCGCGGAACCACGGTCAGCTTCGACCTGCCGATTCGTCGCCCGCAGCAGGCGGCGGGGCGCCAGGCGCAGGCGGCCTGACGTCAGTTCCCGGCGCGCGGGCCGGCGGCCCGACCCTTGCGATCGCCCTTGTCACGCACGACCGTCCGGCCGCGGCGGGTGAGAATCTCCGACAGGGCGGCGCGATCGTCCGGCTCCAGCGTCGCCAGAACCGCCACGGCGTCAGCCTCGAGCCGGGCCCGGCCGCGCAGTTCGGCGGCGCGGGATTCGTCGAGCAGGGTGGAGACCCGAGCGGGATCGAAATTGGTGGAGCGAACCAGGGCCGTCGCCTGACGCCGCTTGAGCCGGGCCTCCTCGAAGTCCGGTCGGGCCTCCCGGGCCGAGGCGCGCAGGGTGTCGCGCACGCCTTCCCGCACGGCCGGGTCCAGTCCCTCGACCACCGTCATGAAGGAGCGGTCGCGGGGCGCACGGTGCTGGGCCTCGATGCGGCGCTCGACGTCCGCCCGGCCTACAAGCAGGGTGGCCCCGGCCGCGAGGGCGAACAGGTTCAGCGCCACCGAGGCGGCGAGGGCGATCTTGAGGCTTCTGGCGTTCAACCGAGCACCTCCGTGTCGTCGACCCCGAGCAGGGAGGACTGGTACAGTACGGCGTCGGCCTGCGCGTCGGCGGTGACGTGGCCCGTCAGCATCACGCCCGCGACCACGCCGGCGCAGGTCGCCACGGCCCAGCCCGCGCCGAAGGCCAGCGACAGGCGATCGATCCAGACCCGCCCGGCGCGCCCGGCCCGGCCTCCGGCCGAGGCGGCGGCGGCCAGCACCCGGTCGCGCAGCGCCATGGAGACCTGCGGCGTCGGCGAGCGATGCAGCAGGGCGTCGACCGTATCAGCCTCGGACAGAGCCGGGGCCGACACGTCCGCATGGGCCGCGGCGAAGGCCTCGGCCGCCGCGCGTTCGCCTTCCGGCCAGCGCCGGCGGTCGGCGCCATAGGCGGCCACGAGGGCGAGGAAGCGTTCCGCCGTCATCACGTTCATACTCCTTCGGCGTCCGGCCGGTGCTCGGCCAGCGCCAGTCGCAGCGCCCGCCGTCCGCGTGACAGCAGGCTTTCCAGGGCCTCGATGCTGATCTCCATCAGCCCCGCGGCCTCGATATTCGACAGGTCCTGATAATGGCACAGCACGATGGCCTCGCGCTGCCGATCGGGCAAGCGGGCGAGAGCGCCGTTGACGGCGGTCCCGACGTCGGCGGCCAGCAGCCCGCGATCCGGCGCCGGGCCCTCGTCGCGCCGGTCCGGGAGCGCGTCGGTTGGAACCTCGCGCCGGCGCCGCAGCCGGTCGTAGCAGAGGTTCAGCGCCACCCGGTGCAGCCAGGTGTCGAAGCGGGCGCGGCCGGGAACCCAGCGCGGCGCCTGGCGCCACGCCCGGACCATGGCCTCCTGGGCCACGTCCTCGGCCTCGACCGGGTCGCCGAGCATGCGCTGGGCGAGCGCCAGCATGCGCGGCAGCTTGCGCGCGACCATGGCCTGGATGGCCGCCGGATCGCCCTGACCCACGCGGCGCACCAGGTCCTCGTCGGGGTCGGCGAAGGTCGCCATCCGGCCTCGTGCGAACGTTGCTGCAAGGCCGGTGAGGTCGAGGACCGCCGCGCCCGTCATCTGCTTACTCCGAAGCGGGCGCCGAAGGCGACGGTTGTTGCGCGCGATGGGCGGCGTGGCGGGCGCCCATGCGCTCGTGGCGATGTCCGCGGCGGTCGGCGCGGGCCGCCTGACGCTCCGCCGCCGTGACGTAGC
>NZ_JAVHLH010000287.1 GCF_031082345.1 Brevundimonas sp.
CCGGCTGCTGCGCCTACGCCGGGACCGCAGCCGGCGCGGGCGCGGGCGCGGCGGCCGCGCCGGTGGCTCCAGGCTGACCTGTGCGCTTGCCGAACACCCGTCAGGACTTCTTTTTGAACAGGCTGGAGAACATCGACTTGCCTTCGCCCTTGCCGCCCTTGCCCTTCGGCCCGGTCACCATCGGCAGTTCGCGACGCGAGACGATCTGGGCCAGCATCTGGAAGGCGTCGGCCGCCTTGGACTTGGCCCCGGAGTCGAGGATCATCTGGCCGTTGTTGGCCGCGGCGCCGAACACCTTGGGATCGAACGGGATGATCAGGCTGGGATGGACGCCCAGCGCGGCTCCGAATTCCTTGGCCGGGATTTCCGGACGTCCGGGGACGCCGACCTGGTTCAGCACCAGCCGCGGCGGCGCGTCGTTCGGCCGGCCCTGCCGGATCAGATCGATCATGTTCTTGGCATTGCGCAGGCTGGCCAGATCGGGCGTGGCCACGACCACCACCTCGTCGGCGGCGATCAGGGTGCGGCGCATCCAGCCCGACCACAGGTGCGGCAGGTCCAGCACCACGAAGGGCGCGGTCGAACGGATCTGGGTGGTGACCTCCTCGAAGGCCTCGGGTGAGATGTCCCAGTCCGTGTCGAGGGTCGCGGGGGCGGCGAACAGGCTCAGCTTGTCGGTGCAACGGACCATCATCCGGTCGAGCAGCACCTGGTCGAGACGGTCCGGCTGGCTGAGGGCGTCGGCGACGCCGTTCAGCGGGTCCTGGTTGAAGTCGAGGCCGGCGGTGCCGAACGGCAGGTCATAGTCGACGATGACCGTATTGGCGCCGATCCGCTCGCTCATTGCATAGGCGGTGTTGTGCGCGACCGAACTGGCCCCGGCGCCGCCGCGGGCGCCGACAAAGGCGATCGACCGCCCGACGAAGGGCTGGGCCGGATCGGAGAACAGGCCACCGATGGCGGCGATCAGCTGCAGGGGCTGCAACGGCGCGACCAGGTATTCGCTGACGCCGCGCCGCATCAGTTCGCGGAACAGGAGGATGTCGTTGGTGGCGCCGATGACGACCACCTTGGTGCCGGCGTCACAGACTTCGGCCAGTTGATCGACTTCCCACAGCAGGGTTTGCGGGTCCTTCAGGCATTCGACGATGATCAGCGGCGGCGTCGGTTCATGCTGATAGGCCTCGACCGCCGCGGCGACGCCCCCGACCCGGATCTGGGTCGTGGCGCGGGACAGTCGGCGATCCTGGCCGGCGCGTTCGGCGGCGGCCAGGGTGTCCTGGCGTTCGGCGAAGACGTGGATGGCGATGCGAGGCACGGAGACTTCCGGGCCGCCCCCGCCCATCGCCGGCGGCGAGAAGGCCGCCGAGGCGCCGGCGACGAGATCGCCTACCGGATTGAAGCCGGCCACGGCCGGAACCTGGTTCTCGATCGAAGCGTCGGGATGCGCCGACGTCGGCCCCGCGACGGCCGGAGGCGTGAACTGCAGCGGCGGCCGCGCGTCCTCTTCCGGGCCGAGGGAACCCTGATCCGGCGCGTAGGCGCCTCCAGCGTCGTCGGGCTGCAGCGGACCGGGTCCGGGCCCGGAGGCGACATAGCCCATGTCGAGGTCGAACTCGTCCTCGAAATCCTCGACGGGTCGGGGAAAGGCGCTGGTCATGACGGGCCTACTCCACGGCCTGGGCGATACGGCCCTGGACCAGCGGCTCCTGGGGCGCCGAGGTGGTTTCGCCACGGCGATAATTGTCGAACACGACGGCCGCGCGGCCCGAGTCCGCCGGACTGATCGGGCGATGCCCGACGATGTCGCGGGGATCGGCGATCTGGGCGGCGAGATTGGCGTTGATGGCGCAGCCCAGACCCATCGAGCTCTCGTTCGAGAACCGCCCTCCCATGGCGCGGGGCTCAGCGGCGCAGTTGGGGATCACGGCGCGAACGGTTTCGAAGCCGGCGAGGATCGGCGCCCGCGGATCCGGCGCGGCGTAGGAGGCCACAACGATGCGCTCTGCCGGAAGGCCGGCGGCCTGAAGCGCTGAACGCACCGCCCAGGTCTGGCGGGCGGCCGCCGGGTCCTCGCCCGAGGGTCCCTCGATCGTGACCGAGCCGACGCCGCCGGCCATGTAGCGGCCGGCGAGGTCGTTGAGCGCCGCCTGCTGATTGTATGACAGGCCGTCCTCGTGCACGGCCAGGGCGATCCGGTCGAGGCCGGGTTCGACTCTCAGGGCGTAGCGCGACAGCGGCGTGAGCGGCTGCATCTGCGACGAGCCGGTCGAGACGCAGGCCCCGAGGACAGTGGTCGCGGCGACGGTCAGGAGAAGGGCGCGCATCATCTGGGGTCTCATTCGATCACATAGCCCACGGGACCGCTCCAGCCTGCGTCGGCGGCGTCCGCGGCGACGTTCGGACGGCCGTAGTGCTGGTTCAGCTGGCCGAACAGGATGGTCTGGGCGTCGTTGGCGATCCGCAGGCCGTCGGCCGGGGTCTGCATCCGGCCGGGCGAGGTCGGCGAGACGATGTAGGCCTCGACGATGATCACCAGTTCGGTCTCGCCGGAGAGATAGTCGCGCGACCGGAACAGGGCTCCGAGCACCGGCAGATCGCCCAGACCCGGCAGCTGGTCGATGTTCTGTCGCGTGTCTTCGCGCAGCAGGCCGGCGATCATCAGCGAGCCGCCCGACGGGAGTTCGACGGTGTTGGAGGCGCGGCGCACGCTCAGGCCGGGAATGACCAGGGAGCTGCCGCCCGCCCCGCCGCCCAGGGTGAAGGCGCCGAGAGAGGTCAGTTCGGACACTTCGGTCGACAGCTGCAGGGAGATCCGGCCCGGCGACAGCACGATCGGCCGCACGGCCAGCCGCACGCCGTAAGGCTTGAACTCGATGGTCACCTTGGTGCTGTTGGCGTCGGTCTCCTGACCGACCGGCACCGGGAACTCGCCGCCGGCGAGGAATTCGGCGCTTTCGCCATTGGCCGTGGTGATGTTCGGCTCGGCCAGGATGCGAACCAGGCCGGCGCGCTCGAAGGCGCGCAGCGAGGTGTTCAGGCTGCTGCCGTCGCCGGCCGAGTCCAGGTAGTTGAGGATTCCCCCACCCAGCTGGTTGCCCGACACCGCGAAGGTCGCGGCCTGGGTCAGGGTGAGGCCGTCGCCGACACTGGCCAGGACGGCGGTGGCGTCGAGGCCCAGTTGCTTCACGGCGGTGCGCTGGACCTCGACGATCCGGGCCCGGACCGTGATCTGGTCGGACCCTTCGATGGTCATCATGTTGATGACCTTGTCGGGGGTCGCGACAAAGGCGCGGGCGACCTGGCTGGCCCGGTCGGCTTCACCGGGGCTGAAGACGGTGCCCGTCAGAATGACGCTGTCGTTGACCGCCTCGGCGCGAACG
>NZ_JAVHLH010000288.1 GCF_031082345.1 Brevundimonas sp.
GCCGAGGCCGCGGCGCCGGCCGGTGACGCCGCTGCGCCGGACGGCACGGCGAAACCGCCCGCCGCCTTCGCGGGGCGGCCACCCTGCGGGGACGACGGGCCGGATGGGCCGGTGACCTTCATGGATTGCGACTCCAGGACATGCCCGACCATCGTCGGCGCCGGGTCACTGTTTGGTTAACGCCCCGGCAGTTTCTGCCGCATGACCGCCCGGCAGCCGGCGAGCCTCGTCTGTTTTCACAGGGTTTTTCGTCTGGCACGCCACTGGCATCGTCGCCGGTACAACAGTTCGCGGACCCCGTACCGATGCAGAAACTGCTCGCCTCTCTCCTGACCGCCGCCGCCCTGGCCGGATTCGCCGGCGATGCGGCCGCGCAGTCGCGGATCAAGGACATCGCCGCCGTCGAGGGCGTCCGCACCAACCAGCTGGTCGGCTACGGCCTGGTGGTCGGTCTGAACGGCACCGGCGACAGCCTGCGCAACTGCCCCTTCACCCGCCAGTCGCTGGAAGGGATGACCGAGCGGCTGGGCGTCAACATCCGCGGCGCCAACGCCAACTCCAAGAACATGGCCGCCATCATGGTGACGGCCGAACTGCCGCCGTTCGCCACGCCGGGCTCGCGCATCGACGTCAGCGTCTCCTCCATGTGCGACGCCAAGAGCCTGCTGGGCGGAACCCTGCTGGTCACCAGCCTGCAGGGCGCCGACGGCGAGGTCTATGCGGTGGCCCAGGGTTCGATCCAGACCGGCGCGGTCTCGGCCTCGGGCGGCTCGGGCTCGTCGGTGACGCGCGGCGTGCCGACCGCCGGCCGCATCGCCTCGGGCGCCACGGTCGAACGCGAGACCGGCTTTCACCTCGCCAATATGAACGAGGTGCGGCTGACCCTGCGCAATCCCGACTTCACCACGGCCCAGCGCGTCGCCGCCGTCATCAACCAGGTCTATCCGAACGCCGCCCTGGCCGAGAACGGCACCGTCATCGCCCTGCGCGCGCCGGGCCAGATGGGCATGGCCGGCTTCATCAGCCAGGTCGAGAACCTGCCGGTGACGGTCGACTCTCCGGCCAAGGTCATCATCGACGAGGTCAACGGCGTCATCGTCATGGGCGACGCCGTGCGGGTCTCCACCGTGGCCATCGCCCAGGGCAATCTGACCGTCTCGATCCAGGAAATGCCGTTCGTCAGCCAGCCCGAGCCGTTCAGCCGCGGCGGCGAGACCGTGGTCGTGCCGCAGACGGACGTCTCGGTCGAGGAAGAGCTGGGCCGGCAGATGCGCATCGTCGGCGGCGGGGCCTCGCTGTCCGACCTCGTCAACGGCCTGAACGCCCTCGGCGTCAGCCCCCGCGACATGATCAGCATCCTCCAGGCCATCAAGGCGGCCGGCGCGCTGCAGGCCGAAATCGAGGTGATGTGATCATGAGCGATCTGGCCGTCTCCCCTTCCCTGCTCCAGCCGCCCCCGGCCGCGCCCGTCGCGACCGCCCGGATGCGCGAAACCGCCGAGGCCTTCGAGGCGTCCTTCCTGTCGCAGATGCTGAAGCCGATGTTCGAGGGCCTTTCGACCGACGGCCCGTTCGGCGGCGGCGAGGCCGAGAGCACGTGGCGCGGCTTCATGATCGAGGCGATGGCCAAACAGACCGCCAGGTCCGGCGGCATCGGCCTCGCCGACCAGGTCGTCGCCCAGATGTTGAAGATGCAGGAGCAAAGCCAGTGACCGGAACCGCCGAACTCAACGCCACGGCCCGCGTTCGCCAGCTGATCGACCTGACCGAGCGGCTGACCGCCAGCCTCGGCGACGAGGCCAAGGCCTTCGAGGCGCACCGCCCGCAGGACGCCGCGGCGACCCTGGCCGGCACCCAGGATCTCGCCAACGCCTATCGGCGAGAGTCGGCCCAGGTGAAGGCCAAGCCCGATGTCCTCGCCGCGGCGCCGGCCAGCGACCGCGCGACCCTGATCCGCGTCACCGAAGCGTTCGAGGCGGTGCTGAGTCGTCACTCCCGGGCCATCGAGGCGGCGCGGATCATCTCGGAGGGTCTGGTCAAGACCATCGCCGCGGAGGTCGCCGCCCAGCGCGGCAGTCCGTCGGCCTACGGGTCGAGCGGCCAGGCCAACGCCGGCGACGGTCGCGCCGTGGCTTTCAACCGGACGGCCTGAGCGCCAGCGTCCGCTCGACGCCGATGGCGTTGAGAAAGTCCGGATCGTGGCTGACCACGATCACCGCCCCGTCGTAGCCGATCAGCGCCGCCTCGACCGCCGCGATCGCGTCGAGATCGAGGTGATTGGTCGGCTCGTCGAGGATCAGCAGCTGGGGCGGCCGGGCGCCGGTCATCACACAGGCCAGGGCGGCCCGCAGCCGCTCGCCTCCCGACAACGTCGCCACGATGCGTTGCGCCGCCGTGTTGCGGAACAGGAAGCGGGCCAGCGCTGCATGGGTCTCGTTCGGCGTCGCCTCCGGGTTCAGGCGCCGATACGCCTCGATCAGGGTTTCGTCCGGCCGGAGCAGCGCCGTTTCCTGGTCGAGAAGCGCCGCTGTCACGGGGCGATCGACGCGACCCATGGCGGGCGCGAGTTCGCCTGAGATCAGTCTGAGCAAGGTCGTCTTGCCCGCGCCGTTGGGGCCGGTGATCGCCACGCGTTCGGGGCCGGTCAGCCGCAGCGAGATCGGGCCGAGAATGCGCCGCCCGTCCGGCGCGTCCCAGGCCGCATCCTCGAGCGCCAGCACGGTCTTGCCGGCGGCGAGGCCGGACGACGGCATGGGAATGGCCATTCCCCGGACCCGTTCGACCCGTTCGCGCGCTTCGTTGAGTTCGGCCTCGGCCGCCTCGGCCCGGCGGCGGGCCAGCAGATTCTCGCGGGCGCCGGAGTTCTCGGCCCGTTCGGCCATAGCGCCCAGCAGGATCTTCGGCTCCGACTTCCTCGCCGCAAAGGCCCGCCCGGCCTTGTCCCGTCGCGCCTTCTTCTCGACCGCCTTCTGGCTCTCGCGCGCGATCTGGCTGGCGCTTCTCTCCGCCACTTCCAGATCGCGTTCCGCCGCGGCCCGTTCTGCCGCCTTCCGTTCCGCATACAGATCGTAGTTCCCCCCGTAGACGGCGGCGCCGAGGCCCGACAGTTCGACAATCCGGTCCATCCGCCGCAGCAGGGCCCGGTCGTGACTGACAACGACAGCGCCGCCCTTCCAGCGGGCCAGCAGGTCGGCGATGGCGGCGCGCCCCCCGGCGTCGAGATGATTGGTCGGCTCGTCCAGCACCAGAAGATCGGGAGCCTCGAGCAACAGGGCCGCCAGCCGCGCCCGGGTCTGCTCGCCCCCGCTCAGGGTCGCCGCGGCGCGGTCCGGATCGAGCCCCGGCAGGCCGACGTCGGCCAGGGCC
>NZ_JAVHLH010000289.1 GCF_031082345.1 Brevundimonas sp.
CAGGCTCGAGAAAAGCGGATGTAGCTGGAAAGACGGGATATTTTCCGGACTGGCTGGCTATAATTCCGCGGATTGCCAGCAGAGCGACGCGCGATTTCCTTCTCCCCGCCGGGGGAGAAGGTGGGCCGGAGGCCCGGATGAGGGGGATGTCTGACGCGAACCGGCTGGCGGACGGTCCGGAGCCGCCTAACCCCTCATCCGCCCCTCCGGGGCACCTTCTCCCCCAAGGGGAGAAGGATCACAGGTTCGCGGGTCAGGCCGCCTTGAGTTGTTCGGCCTTCTTGTCGCGGGCCGCGTTGATGCGGGCCTCGGCGATAGCGTCGGCGATCTCGTGCGTCGGGCGCTTCTCGACGGCGGCGCGCTCGAGGATCTCCTCCAGCGTCTCCATCAGGCGGGACAGCTTGCTCTCGACCCAGGCCGGATCGTAGGCGCCGCCGGTCTCGCGCGCCTTCAGCTCGGAGGCGACGTTGATGATGCCGCCGCCGTTGATGACGTAGTCCGGCGCGTAGAGGACGCCGCGCTCGAACAGCATCCGGCCGATCTCGGGCGTGGCCAGCTGGTTGTTGGCGGCGCCGACCACGGCCTTGACCGTCAGCCGCTCCAGCGTCTGCGGGTTCAGCGTCGCGCCGAGCGCGCACGGGGCGTAGATGTCGGCCTTGACGTCATAGATGGCGTCCGGCGCCACGATCTCGGCCTGGGTGCGGGCGGCGACCTCGGACAGCAGGGCGGTGTTGACGTCGGTCATGACCAGTTTGGCGCCGGCGGCGTGCAGCTTGTCGGCGAGATAGCCGCCGACGTGGCCGATGCCCTGCAGGGCGACGGTCAGACCGGTCAGGTCGTCCTGCTTCCACAAGCGGCGGGCGACGGTCAGGGTCGAACGGAACACGCCCTCGGCGGTGACCGGGCTGGGGTCGCCCGAGGCTTCCGGGCCGTCGTTCAGGCCGAGGACCCAGGGGGTGACCTTGCGGGCTTCGGCGATGTCGGCGACCGACACGCCGACGTCCTCGGCCGCGTAATAGATGCCGCCCAGGGTGTCGACGGCGCGGCCGAAGGCCTGGAACAGCTCGGGGGTCTTCTGGGTGCGGGAGTCGCCGATGATGACCGACTTGCCGCCGCCCATCTCCAGGTCCGCGACGGCGTTCTTGTAGCTCATGCCCCGCGACAGACGCAGCACGTCCTCGAGCGCCTCGGCGCTGGAGGCGTAGTTCCACATGCGGGTTCCGCCGACGGCCGGGCCGCGCGCCGTTGAGTGAACAGCGATAATGGCGCGCAGGCCGGTCTTTTCATCAAAGACGGCGTGGACGCCTTCGTGGTTCGCGAAGGACGGGGAATCGAACAGCGTCTTACCCATGACAGGCGTCTCCCGGGGTATTTTTTGTTGGCGGCTGATACGCCGTGACGCTCAACAGGGCAAGCATGGCGGTTTGTGGGCGACGGGGCCGGGAGCGGCGTCAGCGGGAGCCTGGTTTCGGTCGCCCCGAGGGGCCCCTCCCCGACCTGTTGCAGAGGCCGCCCCGTCGTCGCTACCCTGCCCTTACGTGACGGAGCCGCTCTCCATGACCCGAACGACGATCAGCGCCGGCGTCGTGCACGATCTTCCCGCCGACCTTGAAGAGATGCTGCTCGCCGAGCCGGCGGCGCTGGCGACGTGGGAGGATATCACCCCGCTGGCGCGCAACGAGTGGATCTGCTGGGTCCAGTCGGTGAAGAAGCCCGAGACCCGGCGCAAGCACGTGGAGCAGGCGCGGTCGAACCTGAAGGACGGCAAGCGCCGGCCCTGCTGCTGGCCGGGGTGTCCGCATCGGGAGAAGACGGGTCGGGCGAAGGGCTGAGGAGACCCAGTCTGCTTGCGACCCGTTGCGGACATTGTCTCGATCCCGCCCAAGGGATGTGAATCGACCGGCCTGCGAAAACCACTGAAGTTGCAGAGCATTGGCCGGCGAACGGAGTTCGGGACGCATCGACCCGTCGGTGCTAGGTCTGCAAGGACGAGCGCTGCTTTGGCGTCGAAGGAAAGACCATGGTTCGCAGCATCTTCCTCATGGCGACCGCCGCCGCTCTCGCCGCCTGCTCGCAGGCAGAGACGCCCCCATCCGCTGGGGAGACGTCCGCCGCGGCCACTGCGTCCGCCCCAACCGCGGCCATGGCCTCCTATACCGCCGCGGCGACTGAACAATTTGCCGGCGGCCCACCGGTTTCACCCGAGGATGTCTCGTCCATGATAGAGGCGCAGGGTCCTCAGAGGACGGTCGCGACCCTCGACCCCGACGGCGACAAGACCCGCTGGACCAGCGTCATGGGCGGAATAGCCACGGGCCAGCCCGCCTGGCTGGCCTTGGCCACGCCCCTTGAGGCCGGGGCCGAGAACGCATCCTACGCCGATCTCAATGACGCGCTGAAGGCGGCGATGGTGGTGAACCCGTCGGGCGTTCTGGCGATCCTGAACGAGGCAAACCCGGACCTCAGCACCGAGTCCATTTGCGCACCCGCCGGCTACGAAGCGGATGCGGCATGGTACGCGGCCTATTACGATGCGCTCACGCCGGCGGTTGAGTCCGTCACGACTCCGTCGCTCGCCAGCGTCAGATCCGCCTGCCTTGAAATCCTCAGGGCCCGCCTCCCGACCTGATCATACCGGCGTGGCCGACCCTGTCTCGCGAAGCTCGCTTCACGCGAAACTGCGGACACACACCGCTTTTCAGATGGCTGCCGCCGACCACCGGGCGGAGCGTGGTGTGGGCCCCTACTTGATCTCCCCCGCCCCCGACGGAAGGGACGCCGCCGCATCGCGGAGCCAGGCCGCCACGTCGCGGTAGACCGCCTCCGCCTGCAGGTCGCGGTTCAGGATGTGCCAGCCGTCGGGATAGTATGCGGTCCGCAAGCCGGGGCGGTCGCCGGCCCGCTCGAGGGCCGCGCGCATGGCGTCCTCGCGGATGACGTTGTCGTGGGCGCCGTATAGCAGCAGGGTCGGCGCCCGGACCTCGCCGAGGCGATGCGAGGCGCTGTCCATCAGGTCGACGAGGCCATACAGGGCGTCGAAGCGGGTGCTGATCAGGCTGTTCGGGTCGCGGTAGTTGCGGAACAGCTCCAGCCGGTTGTCCGAGGCGGGCTGGTCGCGGACCGCCCATGCGGGCGGCTCGACGGCGCGGTCGCCCATGGCCCGGGCCGCGATCCACAGGCCAGCGCTGTTCAGCGGCCCTTGGGCCGACCAGCCCCAGACGGCCGGGGCCAGCAGGATGACGCGGTCGGCGTCGGGCGGGCGGTCCGAGGCGAAGGCGACGATGGCGACCGCGCCGCCCATGCTTTCGCCCGCTACGGCGATGACGGCGTCGGGGTGACGGGCGCGGGCCAGGGC
>NZ_JAVHLH010000028.1:0-7629 GCF_031082345.1 Brevundimonas sp.
CCCCTTTCCTCCCCGCAACGCGGGGAGGGGGACCGCGAAGCGGTGGAGGGGCTGCCGGCCTCGCCCCGGTCATCGCCCGCTCAATGCCGCCAGAATCCCTGCCAGCACGCCGTCCAGATTGTCTCTGATCGACAGGGCCGGAAACCGAAGCACCTGAATGCCTTGGGCATTCAGCCATGCTGTCCGGCGACGATCCCGGTCACGTTGTTCAGGCGTATCGTGCACGGCCCCGTCGACCTCGACGGCGAGCAACGCCTCGACGCAGTAAAAGTCCAGAACGTATGTGCCGATCGGATGCTGTCGGCGGAACCAGTGACCGCCGACCTTGCCGCCTTTCAGACATTTCCAGAGCCGGGCCTCCGGCGGCGTGAGGCGGGCCGCGCGCTGGTAGATGATCGGGTCTGGCGGCACGAGCCCCTCCACCGCTTCGCGGTCCCCCTCCCCGTTTCACGGGGAGGAAATTCTCACCCCTTCGGCCATCCCCCCGCCCGGCTCAGCGCGCTCGGCGTCGGCCGCCCGATCAGCCCGCCGATCCAGCGCGCCGTGTCGATCAGGGCGTCGAGGTCGTAGCCGGTCGAATAGCCCCCGCGCTCCAGCATATAGACCAGATCCTCGGTGGCGATGTTCCCCGTCGCCCCCGGGGCGAACGGACAGCCGCCGATGCCGCCGACCGAGGCGTCCAGCACGTCCACCCCCGCCTCGACCCCCGCATACGCATTCGCCAGGCCGGTGTTGCGCGTGTCGTGGAAATGCAGCCGCAGCACCGCCTCCGGCGCGGCCCTGCGCGCCGCCTCGACCTTGCGCGTCACCGCCCACGGGTCCCCCGCGCCGATGGTGTCCGCGAGGGCGATCTCCTTCACCCCCAGCTCGGCGACGCGACCCACAAGGTCCTCGACCTGCTCCGTCGACACCTCGCCGTCGAACGGACAGCCCCAGACGCAGGACAGCGTCGCCGACAGCGACGGCCCGGCGCCCTCGCCGCCCTCGGAATTGGCCCGCCCGGTCAGGATGTCCGACAGCATCGAGACCTGCTGGTCGACGCCCATGCCCTGGTTCTTCAGTCCGAAGCCGTCGGTCGCCGACATCGCCACATTGACCTCGTCGACAGGGGTCCCCAGCGCCCGGTCGTAGCCCTTGCCGTTCAGCACCAGGCCGATGCGGCTGCGACCGGCCTCATGCGGCAGGGCGGCCATGACCTCCTCCGCCCCGGCCATCTGCGGCACGTATTTCGGATGGACGAAGCTGACCGCCTCGATCCGCCGCGCCCCCGCCGCCTCCAGCCGCCGCACCAGTTCGGCGCGCACGGCGGGCTCGAGGATGGCCTTCTCGTTCTGCAGCCCGTCGCGCGGTCCGACCTCGACGAGGGTGATCGGCCGGCTCACGGCGTGGTTCCCGACGGGGCGTAGACGGTCAGGCTGACGTCGTCGCCGCGCGAATAGTTGTGGCCGTTGACCACCCCCACCGCCCGGCCGGTCACCCCCAGCTCGGCCGAGGCGGCGCTGAAGGCGTCGGCGTCGCGCGCCTCGACGATCACCGGCCGCCCCTCGGACAGCGCCCGCGCGGCCCCCTCGGCGTCGGTCAGCTCGGTCCCGCGCCCGGTCAGGAAGACGAAGCTCGGCTCGTGGAAGCCGGTGATGGCCACCGGCCCCGGCCGTCCCTGACGCGGATGCAGGTCGGCCCGCTCCAGCACCTGCTGCAGCTGCGGTGCGATGGCCAGCGGCTTCAGCTGCCGGATCGTGCCCGCCAGGCCCGCATGGGCCAGGATCCCCAGCGCCACGGCGACCAGCACCGCCGCCACGGCCGCCCGGTGCAGCAGCAGGAAGGCCCCGATCAGGGCCGCCAGCGCCGCGAACACGATGGTCAGGGTGGCCCAGCCCTGGGCCGTCGAGCGCCCGAACTCGGTCAGGCCGAAGACGGTCAGCAGAACGATGGCCAGACCTCCGACCACCGACAGCACGGCCCCCGTATAGCGCGAGACCGGACCGATCGGCCGGGTCAGGGCCGCCGCCGCCAGCAGGGCCAGTCCGCCGAAGGTCGGCAGGGTGTAGTGGGCCAGCTTGGTCGGGGTCAGCTCGAAGATCAGCCAGGCCGGGACCAGCCAGCACACCAGGAAACGCACCGCCGGCTCGGCCCGCCTGTGCCAGCCGGTCGACAGCGCCGCCGGCAGCATCAGGGTCACCGGGAAGAACATCACCAGCGCCCCCAGCAGATAGTATCCCGGCGGCGCGCCATGGCTCTCGTGGCCCCCGGCGATCTTGGGGGCCAGGTCGCCGACGATGGCCTCGCGCCAGAAGCCGCCGTCGGTGGCGATGGTGATGGCGATGGCCCACGGCCCGACGATCAGGGCGACCAGCGGCAGGCCCCAGCCCCAGCCCAGCCGCATCAGCCATTTCACGTCCCGGTCCCACAGCGACAGCAGCAGGATGGCCGGGACCACCACGATCAGCCCGATCGGCCCCTTGATCAGGATCGACAGGCCGATCCCCAGCCAGAACGCCAGCTTGTGCGGTCGTCGCGGCGCCTCCCCGGCCCGCGTCGCCAGATAGATCCGCGCCAGCCCGGCCATGGCCAGGGTCACCGCCGCGCACAGCATGGCGTCGGTCTTGGCGATGCCCGCCTCGGTCGACAGCAGGAAGGTCGCCCCCAGCATGGCCCCGGCCAGGAATCCCGCCCTCTGGCCGAACATCGCCGCCCCGGCCCAGGCGCAGGCCGCCGCCGCCAGCATGGCCCCGAGGATCGACGGGATCCGGTACGGCTGGATGTCGCGGTTCTCGACGCTGGAGGTCGCGGCCACCGCCGCCGCCTGCATCCAGTAGATGCCGACCGGCTTCTTCCAGCGCGGATCGTCCTGGAAGCGGATGTCGACGTAGTCGCCGCTCTCCAGCATCTGCGACGTCGCCTGGGCGTAGCGGCTCTCGTCGCGGTCCAGCGGCGGCATCAGCATCAGCACCGGCAGGCCGGCGAGCAGGGCGACCAGGGCCGCCAGCAGCGGGCCCCGCCAGCCGGCGATGAATCGGTCGAGGTCGGGGCGCATCATGGCCATATTCCTATCACGCCCGTTCGCGCCGCGTCATCGTTCACGCAACCACCCCCGCGCGGGCGCCTCCCGCAGCGCCGCGAAACCCGCTACAGGACGCCCATGATCCAGGCGACCCCCGATATCTCCGTTGTCGTGCCCGTGCATGACGAGCAAGGCGCCGCCGGCCCGCTGGCCCGCGAGATCGCCGCCGCCTTCGCGGGCCGGTCCTATGAGATGATCTTCGTCGACGACGCCTCGAAGGACGGCACCCTGGCCGAGCTGCGCGCCCTGATGGCCGAGCTCCCGGCCCTGCGCGTGCTCAGCCACGGCGAGAACGCCGGCCAGAGCCGCGCCGTGCGCACCGGCGTGCTGGCGGCCCGGGGTCCCATCGTCGTGACCCTCGACGGCGACGGCCAGAACCCGCCCGCCGACGCCCCCCGGCTGACCGATCTGCTCGCCGCCTCGCCCCCCAATGTCGCGCTGGTGGGCGGCGTCCGCGCCAAACGCCAGGACACCGGGGCCAAGCGCTGGGCCTCGCTCTGGGCCAACCGCATCCGCCGCCGCCTGCTCGGCGACGACGCCGCCGACACCGGCTGCGGCCTCAAGGCCTTCCGCCGCGACGTCTTCCTGCGCCTGCCCTATTTCGATCACCTCCACCGCTACCTGCCGGCCCTGATGATCCGCGAGGGCTACGAGAACCGCTATCTCGACGTCGACCACCGCCACCGCGAGACCGGCCGCTCGAAATACACCAACTGGGGGCGGCTGATGGCCTCCCTCTCCGACCTGCTCGGCGTCATCTGGCTGAAATCGCGCTCCCGCCGCCCCGGGGCGATCTCCGAATTCTGACGGTTCGCCCGTCAGGCGAGCCGCCATGGCGGCGCGGAGCGAACAGGGGTATTCATCGTTGACAAGCGCGGCCGTAACGCCCGCTCGAGCCCGACCGATGGGGAGCCCCCGCCATGCTGATCGCCCTGCCGCTGCTCGTGATCCCGGTCGCGATCTACGCCGTCATCATCCTGACCGGCGCCGGCGGCGTGGCGGGCGCGGAGCAGGCGCTCCAGGACCCGGTCTTCACCATCCCGATGGTCTCGGGCGGCGGCTGGACCATCGGCGCCGGCGACATCATCCTGTTCCTGGCCCTGATCCTGCTGTTCTTCGAACTGCTGAAGTCGACCTCCAGCCAGAAGGTCGCCATCGTCAACCACGCCCTGTCGATGATCCTGTTCGTGGCCTCGCTGGTGGCCTTCCTGCTGGTCAAGGGCTTCGCCACCTCGACCTTCTTCCTGATCCTGACCATGGTCATGCTCGACGTCCTGGCCGGCTTCATCGTCACCATCATCTCGGCCCGCAAGGATCTCGATTTCGGCGGCGGCTGAGAGATCAGGCAGCAGGCAACAGGCAGCAGGGCGACCCGGTGCGCGGCTGGCGATCAGGGCGTCCGTCAAGAGCGAGCCGCAACCTCGACGCCTGCTGCCTGATGCCTGCTGCCTTATGCCTGCTGCCTGCTGCCTGCTGCCTACTCCTCCTCATCCACCGGCAGCACATGCGGCGCCTCCGGATGCCCCTGCTGGCGCCGCTGCACCGCATAGGCTGCCAGCCACAGCGCCATGGCCCAGGCCGCGCCGACGCTCCAGCCGGCCAGCACGTCCGAGGCCCAGTGCGCCGCCAGATAGACCCGCGTCAGCCCGACGATCAGGGTCAGCAGCACCGCCACCCCGATGACATAGGCCTTGAAGCGCTTCTGGTGGAACGCCCGGGTCAGCATCACCCCGATGCTCAGATAGAAGACCGCCGACAGCAGGCTGTGCCCCGATGGGAAGCTGGCGTTCAGCGTCTCCACCGCCTGCAGCGCCTCGGGCGGCCGCTCGCGCCCGAACATCGCCTTCAGCCCCTCGCTCAGCGCCACCCCTCCGGCCAGGCCCACCGCCAGCAGCAGGGCCGACAGCCGCTTGCGCTGCAGCACCAGGAAACCGATCGTCGCCAGGGCGAACAGGGCCAGCACCGCTATCCCGCCCAGGGCGGTCAGGTCCATGGCCGCCTCCTCCAGCCAGCCCGGCCCCCAGGGGTCAATCATGGCCCCCGGCCGCATGGCGTCCAGCACCGCCTGGTCGAAGGCCCGGCCGTCCGCCTCGGTCACGTCATCAGCCAGTTCGACAAAGGTCATCACCCCCAGCGCCACGATGAACAGGGCGCTGACCGCGGCGATCTCCGTGCGGGCGATGCGCAGGGCGCGGCGGCCGAAGGCGACGATTTGTTCGGAGGTCATCGGGCCGAAACGGTCCCGCTTGCGGGACGTTCCCCTCACGCGTTCGTGATCAGATTTTCGTCGCATCCGTCATGCCCCTGTCACCCCGCCGTCACGGCCTGTCCACAGGCCCATCCCCTGTCTTGAATGCGATTCGCCCAGAAAGTGATCGTCAACCCCGTTGACGGTTGGTTAGCCATCTGCGCCCCATATGTGGGCTTGGGGAGCGCTTCGGCCACTAGATGATGTGGTCGGAAGCGCGAATGACTTAACACGATCAGTTCAGGGCAGTGACCATTATGGCCGGCGGCGAAGCGTTGAAGACAGTGGATTTCCAGTCGGTTGCGGCTGCGGACGCCGCTGATCGACCCCACCTCCAGGTGGTGCCCTCGATCCAGCTCGACCGGTCGCGCGACGACCTGCTGACCGACTTCGGCAAGAAGACGCTGGAGGATCGTTACCTGCTGCCCGGCGAGAGCTACCAGGACATGTTCGCCCGGGTCGCCAACGCCTATGCCGACGACGCCGAGCACGCCCAGCGCGTCTACGACTATATGTCGAAGCTGTGGTTCATGCCGGCCACCCCGGTGCTGTCCAACGGCGGCGCCGACCGCGGCCTGCCCATCTCCTGCTTCCTCAACGCCGTCGGCGACAGCCTCGACGGCATCCAGAGCGTCTGGAACGAGAACGTCGCCCTCGCCTCGAACGGCGGCGGCATCGGCACCTACTGGGGCGGCGTCCGCTCCATCGGCGAGAAGGTCAAGGGCGCCGGCCAGACCTCGGGCATCATCCCCTTCATCCGCGTCATGGACTCCCTGACCCTGGCCATCAGCCAGGGTTCGCTGCGCCGCGGCTCGGCGGCGGTGTACCTCGACGTCCACCACCCCGAGATCGAGGAGTTCCTCGAGATCCGCAAACCCTCGGGCGACTTCAACCGCAAGTCCCTGAACCTGCACCACGGCATCAACATCACCGACGAGTTCATGGAGGCGGTCCGCGACGGCAAGTCGTTCAACCTGCTGTCGCCCAAGGACAAGGAAGTCCTCAAGACCGTCGACGCCCGCACCCTGTGGCAGAAGATCCTCGAGATCCGCCTGCAGACCGGCGAGCCCTATCTGATCTTCTCCGACACGGTGAACCGCCAGATGGCGCCGCACCAGCGCGAGCTGGGCCTGTCGGTCAAACAGTCCAACCTGTGCGCCGAGATCATGCTGCACACCGGCCGCGACCACCTCGGCGTCGACCGCACAGCGGTCTGCTGCCTGTCCTCGGTCAACGCCGAGACCTTCCTCGAATGGCGCGAGGAGCCGAAATTCGTCGAGGACGTCATGCGCTTCCTCGACAATGTGCTCGAGGACTTCATCCGCCGCGCCCCGCCGGCCATGGCCGCGGCCGTCTATTCCGCCAAGCGCGAACGCTCGGTCGGCCTCGGCCTGATGGGCTTCCACTCCTTCCTCCAGGCCCAGGGCGTGGCCTTCGAGTCGGCCATGGCCAAGTCGTGGAATATGCGGCTGTTCAAGCACCTGCGCCGCGAGGCCGACAAGGCCAGCCGCCTGCTGGCCGAAGAGAAGGGCCCCTGCGAGGACGCCGCCGAGCGCGGCGTCATGGAGCGCTTCAGCCACAAGCTGGCCATCGCCCCGACCGCCTCGATCTCGATCATCTGCGGCGGAACCAGCGCCGGCATCGAGCCGATCCCGGCCAACATCTACACCCACAAGACCCTGTCCGGCTCCTTCGCGGTCAAGAACCCCTATCTGGAGAAGGTGCTGGGCTCCAAGGGCGCGGATACCGACATCGTCTGGTCCTCGATCCTCGAGCACGAGGGATCGGTCCAGCACCTCGACGTCCTCGACGACGAGGAAAAGGCCCTGTTCAAGACCGCCTTCGAGCTGGACCAGCGCTGGGTCGTCGAACTGGCCGCCGACCGCGCCGGCGAGATCTGCCAGGCCCAGTCGATCAACCTGTTCATCCCGGGCGACGTCGACAAATGGGACCTGCACATGCTGCACTGGCGCGCCTGGGAGACCGGCGTGAAGTCGCTCTACTACCTGCGCTCCAAGTCGGTTCAGCGCGCCGCCTTCGCCGGGGCCGAGAACAAGGTCGAGGAAGAAATCGACCTCAACCAGCCCGACCTCTTCAGCGCCGCCCGCACCGACTACGACGAGTGCCTCGCCTGCCAGTAGGCGCAACCGTCTCCTTCCATTGCCAAGGCGATGAGGGAGCCCCTCCCTTCTTTCGTCATCCCGGGGCGAGCGGCGCAGCCGCGCAGACCCCGGGACAAGGCGGCGCGCGCGAGCGCGAAGCTGTCGGGAAATGCCGCCGCTCAAAGCAGCCTGCCTGAACAGGTCGCCTTCGGCGCCGC
>NZ_JAVHLH010000028.1:7639-10783 GCF_031082345.1 Brevundimonas sp.
CCCGGGAGCGAGCGCAGCGAGACCCCGGGATGACGAAAGTGAATTGCTGCGCTGCAAATCCGCCGCCGGCCATCAAACTTTTCGGGCCTAACCGACGAGTTTCCCTGCACATCATCCCTCCGTCAGCGTCACGAACCCGCCTGAGGAGAAACTCGTCGTACACTCCTCCTGTCCCGTCGCTCCGGCGGGCGCCGGTCTTTGACAATCGAACCTGCTCCCGCGCCGCCCGAGGCGCGCCCGTGCGACTCCTGCGACTCAATTTTCTGGCCCGGCGGCTGCCGCTTTGACATCCCGCCCCGAAACAGACAGCTAGTCCCGACCATGACCGCGCCCCGCCTCTTCATCGACGCCGATGCCTGCCCGGTGAAGGACGAGGTCTATCGCGTCGCCGAACGCTACGGCCTCAAGGTGTTCGTGGTCTCCAACGGCTGGATCAACACCCGCCGCGAGCCGTGGATCGAGCAGGTGGTCGTCGACGCCGGCCCCGACGTCGCCGACGACTGGATCGCCGAACGGGCCGGCCCCGGCGACATCGTCATCACCCAAGACATCCCCCTGGCCGACCGCTGCCTGCAGGCCGGCGCCCAGGCGTTGAAGTCGAACGGCCAGCCCTTCACCCCCGACTCGATCGGCTCGGCCCTGGCCGGACGGATGGTGGGCGAGCACCTGCGCTCGATGGGCGTCGCCACCAGCGGTCCGCCGCCGTTCGGCCCGAAGGACCGCTCGGCCTTCCTCCAGGCGCTGGACCGCGCCGTGGTCATCGCCAAACGGGCCCTTCCAGCAGGGCCGGGGCGATGACCGTCATCCCCGAGAGCGAGCTGGAGTTCCGCTTCTTTCGCGCCGGCGGCCCGGGCGGCCAGAACGTCAACAAGGTGGCCACCGCCCTGCAGATGCGTTTCGACGTGCGCAACTCCCCCTCCCTCACCGAGCCGGTCAAGGCGCGGCTGATGAAGCTGGCCGGCAGCCGCCTGACCCTCGACGGCGTCATCGTCATCACCGCCGTCCGCTTCCGCACCCAGGAGCGCAACCGCGCCGACGCCCTCGAACGCCTTCAGGCCATGGTCGACAAGGCCTCGGTCGCCCCGGTCTATCGCGTCCCGACCCGCCCCACCCGGGCCTCGAAGGAGCGCCGCCTCGAGGGCAAGACCAGACGCTCGACCATCAAGAGCGGCCGCGGCAAACCCGGCCTGTCCGACTGACCTCAATCCAGCCGGTCGGCCCGTCTCAGCCCCGGGAACAGCTTCGCCCAGATCCCCGTCGCCGCCAGCGCCCCGAAGCCGCCGAACACCGCCGCCCCGACCGGTCCGAGGAAGCGCACCGCCACCCCGGAATAGGCCTCGCCCAGCTCGTTTGACGCCCCGATGAACAGCATCGACACCGAGCTGACCCGCCCGCGCATGTGATCCGGCGTGGCCAGCTGGATCAGGGTCTGGCGGATGTTGACGCTGATCATGTCCGCCGCCCCCCCGACCAGCAGCACCAGCGCCGACAACCACCACGCCTTCGACAGGCCGAAGGTCAGGGTGCAGACCCCGAACACCGCCACCGCCGCGAACATCCAGCGCCCGCCGTGGCGCACGATCGGGAAGCGGCTCAGATAGATGGCCATGCCCAGGGCCCCGACCCCGAACGAGGCCCGCAGCAGGCCGAACCCCTCCGGCCCGACGTGCAGGATGTCCCGCGCGAAGATCGGCGTCAGCAGCGCCACCCCGGCCAGCAGCACCACGATCAGGTCCAGCGAGATGGCCCCCAGCACGATCTTGGTCTTCCACACATAGGCCAGCCCCTCCCTGACCGACTCGAGCGGCGTCAGCCCGGTCTCGACCGGCCGCGGCTTGCCGCTGGTGCGGATCAGCAGGAAACAGCCGATGCCGAGCAGGAACAGCCCCATGGCCGCCGCATAGGCCAGCGGCACATTGATCCCGACGATCACCCCGCCCAGCGCCGGCCCGGCGATGGCCCCGGTCTGGAAGGCGATCGACTGGGCCGCGATGGCCGGCGGCAGGGCCCGGCGACCGACCACCATCGGCAGGAAACTCTGGCTGGCCGGCGCCAGAAACGCCCGCGCCGCCCCGAACAGGGCCGCCACTGCCAGCAGTCCCCACAGCGGCGGCGACCCGTGCAGCGCCATCAGCAGGAAGCCCCCGGCGCAGGCGGCCTCGACCAGGATCGACACGGCCACCGTGACCTTGCGGTCGCGCCGGTCCGCCATCGCCCCCGCCGGCAGGGTGAAGGCCAGCAGCGGCAGGAACTGGCACAGGCCGACGAGGCCCAGATACAGGCTGGCCTCCTCGATCGGATGGTCCCGCCGGGCGATCTCATAGACCTGCCACAGCAGGGCCGACGACTGGATCTGGATGCCCAGCACCGCCACGACCCGGCCCAGCCACAGCAGGCGGAAGTCGCGGCCCCCCCACGGACTGGACGGCTCGCCGTCTCCCGGAGGAACCGGCGGCGTCGGCGACCCGGACTCTACGCTCTCGACCGTCACGTCCGCCGGTCAACCTTGGGATACGGCGTCCCGTCGCGATGGAAATAGCCGCCGGCGCGGAACACCATGTCGATGTCCGGATAGTCGCCGCTGTCGCCCTCCGGCGTCCGCGTCCCGACCTCCAGCAGCACCGCCTCGGCCCCCGACCGGTTCTCGATCCTGTGGCCGTTCGGAACGCCCGCCTTGAAGCCGGCGCAGTCGCCGGCCCTCAGCACCGTCTCACCCTCGTCCTCGACCAGCACCACCTCGCCGGACACCACCCAGACGAACTCGTCCTCGCCTTCGTGCCAGTGCCTCTGGCTCGACCAGGCCCCGGCCGGCAGGCGCAGCAGATTGACCCCGAACTGGTCCAGCCCGACGGCGTCGCCCAGCCGCCAGCGCCGTCGCGGCTTGCACGGCCCGGCGAATTCCTCGGGGTAGCCCGTCCCGTGTCCGGTCGGCGCGCTGTCGATGTCGATCTTCGGCATGGAGAGAAGCCTTCTCGCAATCGTCCGAACCCCCTAAAGCACAGGTCCATGAGCGCCGCATCACATCCGGTTATCGATCCTGTCGAACTGACCCGCGACCTGATCCGCAAACCCTCCGTCACCCCCGCCGACGAGGGGGCGATGGACCTGCTGGAACGCGTCCTGACCAGCCTCGGCTTCCACTGC
>NZ_JAVHLH010000028.1:10793-18143 GCF_031082345.1 Brevundimonas sp.
TTTTGAGGGGATCGAGAACCTCTACGCCCGACGAGGCGCCGCCTCGCCCAACCTCTGCTTCGCTGGCCACACCGACGTCGTCCCGACCGGCGCGGCCGAGGCCTGGTCCGCCGGGCCGTTCGAGGCCGAAGTCCGCGACGGCGTGCTCTACGGCCGCGGCGCGGTCGATATGAAGGGCGGCATCTCCGCCTGGATCGCCGCCGTCTCGCGGGTACTGGCCGACGGCGACGTCCCCGGCTCGCTCAGCTTGCTGATCACCGGCGACGAGGAAGGCCCCGCCCTGCACGGCACCAAGCGCGTGGTCGAGACCCTGATGGCCGAGGCCGAGGTCATCGACGCCTGCGTCGTCGGCGAACCCTCGTCCCAACACGCCCTCGGCGACACCATCAAGATCGGCCGGCGCGGCTCGCTCAACAGCTGGATCACCGTCCACGGCAAACAGGGCCACGTCGCCTATCCCGACCGCGCCGCCAATCCGGCCCCGGTCATGGCGCGGCTGATGGCCCGGCTGGCCGACCACCGGCTTGACGACGGCTATCAGGGCTTCCAGCCGTCCAATCTCGAAATCACCACCATCGACATCGGCAATCCGGCCACCAACGTCATCCCGGCCGAGGCCCGGGCGCGGCTCAACATCCGCTTCAATCCGACCCATACCGGCGACCAGTTGATCGCCTGGCTCAACGCCATGGCCGGCGAGGCCCAGGCCGAAAGCGGCCTGCGCATCGAGCTGGAGCATCTGTGCTCGGGCGACGCCTTCCTGACCGAGCCCTGCGCCTTCGTCACCGGGGTGCAGGACGCCGTCGAGGCCGCCGTCGGCCGCCGCCCCGAAGCCTCGACCACCGGCGGCACCTCGGACGCCCGCTTCATCCGCGCCATGGCGCCCGTGCTGGAACTGGGCCTCGTCGGCCAGACCATGCACCAGGTCGACGAGCGCGCGCCCGTCGCCGAGATCGAGGCGCTGGCGGAGGTCTACCGCCGCGTCATCACCACCTTCTTCGACCGCGCCTAGAACAGCAGGTCGATACCCAGCAGGGTCCCGCCGAACATGGCGGCGAAGGCGACGACGAAATAGAAGACCTCGCGCCGCGCGCTGCCCCTGCGTTCCAGGGTCATCGGCGGCAATTGGACCGGCAGGCTTCTCATGGCGCACTCCCGCAAAACCGGACGAGGATGCGCCCCGATGGTTGCCGGGTCGTTGAGGAACGTGGTTGCCGCCGGAGCCTGATTTCAGGGCCGCTCGAGGAACCTCAGCGCCGTCAGCACATGCGCCCGCACCCCGACCGGCAGCACGACTTCATTGACGTCGAAGGCCGGCGAATGGTTCGGCGGCGAGCTGGCCGGATCGACCCCGTCGGCGCTGGCCCCGAGATGGTAGAACACCCCCGGCACTTCCTGGGACAGATAGCTGAAGTCTTCCGCCACCGTGGTCGGCGGGGCCCCGGCGTTGACCCTGCCCTCGCCGGCCGCCTCCTCCAGCACCGGCGCCAGCCAGGCCGACAGGGCCTCGTCATTGAACACCAGGGCCGCGTTCTGGCGCACGCCGAACTCGGCGGTGGCGCCGTAATTCTCCGCCACATTGCCGACCGCAATCTCCGCCCGCCGCACCAGATCGTCGCGCTGGGCGATGTCGAAGGTGCGCAAGGTCCCCGACAGCACCGCCCGGTCGGGAATGATGTTGTAGCGGACCCCCGCATCCATCGTCGCGATGGTGAACACCGTCGGCGTCGTGGTCGGATCGATGGTGCGGGCGGTCAGGCTGTTGATCGTCTGGATCACGTCGGCCGAGGCCGAGATGACGTCGATCCCCTTCCACGGCCAGGCGCCGTGCGTCTGCCGTCCGTTCAGGGTGATGTCGACCCGGTCGGACGCCGCCATGAAGCCGCGCGGACGGTACCACAGCGTTCCCGGCGCCCCCGGCACGACGTGCAGGCCGAAGATGGCGTCCGGTCGCGGATCGGCCAGCGCGCCGTCCTCGATCATCAGGGCTGCGCCGCCCTTGGGCTCGCCCGGAGGCGCACCCTCCTCGGCCGGCTGACAGATGAACACCACCGTGCCGGCGATCTGGTCCTTCATCCCGGCCAGCACCTCGGCGGCGCCCATCAGCATGGCCACATGGGCGTCATGGCCGCAGGCGTGCGCCACCGGCACCGTATTGCCCATGTAGGAGCCGGTCGCCGTGGAGGCGAAGGGCAGGCCCGTCGCCTCCAGCACCGGCAGGGCGTCCATGTCGGCCCTCAGCGCCACGGTGCGGCCGGGTCGCCCGCCGCGCAGAATCCCGACCACCCCGGTCCTGCCAACCCCGGTGCGCACCTCCAGCCCCAGCGACCGCAGGTGATCCGCGACCATGGCCGCCGTGCGGGTCTCGGCGAAGCCCAGTTCCGGATGGGCGTGCAGGTCGCGCCGCCAGGCGACCACCCGCGGCGTCACCGCCTCGACCGACGCCGCCACGTCGACGGACTGGGCATGGCTCGCTCCGGCGGGAAGGGAGAGCGCCGCGGCGGCGACCGCGGCGGCGAGCAGGCTTCGAACGTTCATGGCGGCGGTCTCCCCGTGTGGAACCGCAACCGTCGCGGACGATGCCCGCTTCCGCAAGGCTTCGCCGCCGCCTAATGTCCGCGCGTGAACCTCCGCTCCCCCGCCTTTGCGATCCTGTTCTCGGTCAGCCTGATCGCGGCGGCGGGAAACATGGCGTTGCAGTCGGTGCTGCCCGCCATCGGCCGCGAGTTCCGCCTGTCGGACACCCTGGTCGCGGGCGCCTTCGCCATCTCGGCCCTGATGTGGACGGTGGCCTCGCCCTTCTGGGCGCGGCTGTCTGACCGGCTCGGCCGCAAGAAAGTCATCCTGATCGGCCTCGGCGGCTTCATCGTCTCGATGAGCGGTTTCGGCCTCGCCGCGACATCGGGACTGGAAGGATGGCTCGGCGCGGGGATCGCCTTCACCCTGATGGCCGTCGCGAGAACGGTCTACGGCGTCTTCGGCTCGGCGGCCCCGATCGCGTCGCAGGCCTATGTCGCCGACCGCACCTCGCCGCAACAGCGCACCCAAGCCATGTCGCTGCTGGCTTCGGCCCAGGGACTGGGCACCGTCGTGGGACCGGCGCTGGCGCCGTTCTTCGTCCTGCCGCTCGTCGGCCTGGCGGGCCCGATGTACGCCTTCGCCCTGCTCGGCCTGGTCGTGCTGTTCGTGACCTGGCGGCGGTTGCCCAGCGGCGAGGTGGTCCGGAAACCCTCGCCCAGCGGCCGCCACGGACACGCCGGCAAGGGCTTGTGGAAGGATCCCCGCGTCCGTGACTACCTGCTGTACGGCCTGCTGGTGACCGGGGCCCAGGCGGTCAACATCTCGGTGCTGGGCTTTCACATCATCGACGAACTGGCCGCTTCGGGCCTCGAGGCGCGGGCGGCCCAGCCGTTCATCGGCATCGCCATGCTGGCCGGCGCCGCGGCGACCCTGATGGTCCAGTGGGGCCTGATTCCGCTGCTGAAGCTGGAGCCCCGCGACCTGATGCGGTGGGGAGCCGGTCTCGCCCTGGTCGGGAATCTGATGAGCATCTCCTCGCCAGGCTACTACGGCGTCGTGGTCGGCTACGCCGTGGTCTCGATGGGCGTCGGCTTCGCCCGCCCGGGGTTCACGGCCGGCTCATCCCTGTCGGTCGGTCCGCACGAGCAGGGTTCCGTGGCGGGGTTGATGATGTCCCTGGCCGGTCTGAGCTTTCTCGGTCCGCCCGTGATCGGGGTGGCGCTCTACGAATTGTCCGAACCGGCGCCGTTTGTCGCCAACGCCCTGTTGCTGGCGGCCGCCACCATCCTTTGCTTCGCCAGCCCCCGGCTTCGTGTCGGTCCGCCCGACCTGCCCGGTCGCGACGAGACGCCCTCGCCGGAGACGCCGCCCGCCTCGCAACCCGGGCCCGAGGGCAATCGCTGATCCCGTCCGCCGCCCGGCCTTTTCAGCGTCAACAAGCCGTGGCAGAGCGAGATGATGGAAACCGCCCGTATCGAAAGACGCATCGGCGTCCGCGCGTCCACCGACCAGATCTGGGACCAGATCGCCGACCTGTCCGGCTGGGATCGCTGGAATCCGGTCGAGACGTCCGTCGAGGGCACGATCGCCTATGGCGGAACGATCGCACTGACCGAAGCCATCCCCGGTTTGCCGGAGCGCCGGGCGGCGGTCCGCGTCGGTGAATGGCAGCCCTTCGCCCAGCTCGTCTGGGTGGAGAAGCGGGGCCTGTGGTTCAAGGCGCTGCGCTATTTCGAGATCGAGGAGCTGGAGCCTGGCAGCTGCATCGTCGCCAACGGTTTCATCTTCTCGGGTCTGCGCGGCGAGATGCATTTCGACCGTCACCGCAGGGCGCTGCGGGCGGGCGTCGATTCCGTCGCCGAGGCGCTGAAGGCGGCGGCCGAAGCCTAGCCGCCCTTGGCCATCGTATCCTGGATGCTGATGATCGCCGGCGTCAGGATGACGATGAACAGCACCGGCAGGAAGAACAGGATCATCGGCACGGTCAGCTTGGCGGGCAGGGCCGCCGCCTTCTTCTCCGCCGCCGACAGACGCATCTCCCGGTTCTCCTTGGCCATGGTCCGCAGGGCCGAGCCCAGCGGCGTGCCATAGGTCTCGGCCTGGGTCATCGCGGTCGCCACCGACTTGACCCCCGGATGATTGGTCCGCTTGGCCAGGCCGTCATAGGCCATGCGCCGGTCCGGCAGGTAGCTCAGTTCGGCGGACAGCAGGGTCATTTCCTCGGCCAGATCGATGGAGGAGCCGCCGATCTCCTGACTGACCTTCTGGATCGCCGCCTCGATCGACATGCCCGCCTCGACGCAGATCAGCAGCAGATCCAGGGCATCCGGAAAGGCCTGCATGATCGAGGTGCGGCGCTTCGAGATGCGGTTGGCGAGGAAGATGTTCGGCCCGTAGAAACCGATCACCGCGGCGAACATGCAGATCGTCAGCCGCACCATCACCGTCAGGCCGAAATCGTTCAGCACGAAGACGTAGAGGGCCGCCAGCGCCAGCATGACGAACGGCATGGAGAAGCGGAAGAAGTAGAAGGTGGTCAGCGGCTTCGGTCCCCGGTAGCCGGCTTGGGCCATCTTGTCGGCGACCTTCGGGTCCTCCAGCAGCTTGGTCAGGTTCAGACGCTCGACGACCCGCTTCTTGAAGCCCTCGTCGGTGTGCCGAAGGTTCTGCGGTCCGCTGTTCTGGGCCGCGATGGCCTGACGGGAACGGCGCCTTAGTTCCTCGCGGCGCACGGCCACGGCCTTCATCCGCCCTTCCAGCTTCGCCTCGCCGCCCAGCGAGCCGAGCAGGGTCACCAGGGTGGCGAACACGAGCACGCCCACGCCCATGCTGAGCAGGTTCTGCAGGTTGGTGATGAAGCCGATGATGTCTCCCACGTCGGCCCCCTAGAACTTGAACGAGATCATGCGCTTCATGACGAAGACGCCGAGGGCCATCATCATCACCGCGATGAGAAGCATGAACTGGCCGCGCGGCTCCGTGAAAAGCTTGGCCATGTAGGCCGGGGTGGTGATGCTCACGAGGATCATCACGGCCGGCGGCAGCGAGCCGATGATGCCGGCGGAGGCGGTCGCCTCGGACGACAGCGCCTTGATCTTCTCGCCCATCATCTTGCGGGCGCGCAGCACGGTCGACAGGTTGCCCAGCGCCTCGGCCAGGTTGCCGCCGGTCTTCTGCTGGATGCCGATGACGATGGCGAAGAATTTCAGCTCCGGCGTCGGCATGCGCTCGTACATTTTTTCGAGCGCCTGCTGCAGTGTCAGGCCCACGCCCAGACCCTCCACCAGCATCTGGAACTCGCCGCCGAGCGGCGCCGGGCTTTCCCGGGCGATGATCTTGAAACAGTCGTGAACCGGCAGGCCCGACTTGATGCCGCGGACGATGACGTCGACGGCGTCCGCGAAATGGCTGGAGAATTTCTTCATCCGGCGCTTGCCGAGGAAACCCACCACCCAGCGGGGCAAGCCCAGACCGAAAACCACCGCGGCGCCGACCGCGATCAGGATGTTGCCGCTGAGAACCAGCGCCAGCAGCAGGGCGATCACGCCCATCACCGCGCTGGTGATCCAGAAGGTCTTGACGCTGGTCGACAGGCCGGCCTGCTTCAGCTTGGCCTCAAGGCTGATGCGGGCCTTGCGCGAGGCGCGCTCCGACTCCTGGAGCTGCTTCATGATCTGCTTGCGGCGCGCTTCAGGGGTGTTGGCGGCGGCGGCCTTGCGCGCGGCGGCGGTGTTCTGCTTCGGACCGCCGAAATTCTGCGCCCGCTTGATCGCCGCCTCGGACGAGTCGCCGCCGCCGACGAAGGCCCATCCCAGGCCGCCGATGGTGATGAAGGCGAGAACCGCTGCGAGGATCGGGAGCATGGCGGCTACTCCGCCGCGTCGAGGGCTTCGGCCAGCTCGCGCTCGAGGCCGTAGTAGCGGGCGCGATCCCAGAAGCGCGGACGGGCGATGCCGGTGGAGCGGTGGCGGCCGATGATCTTGCCGTTCTCGTCCTCGCCGGTGATCTCGTAGACGAACAGATCCTGGGTGACGATGACGTCGCCCTCCAGCCCGACCACCTCGGTGATGTGGGTGATGCGACGCGAGCCGTCGCGCAGGCGCGCGGCCTGGATGATGACGTCGACCGAGCCGACGATCATCTCGCGGATGGTCTTCGAGGGCAGCCCATAGCCGCCCATGGTGATCATCGACTCCATCCGGCTGATCGCTTCGCGCGGGCTGTTGGCGTGCAGCGTGCCCATGGAGCCGTCGTGGCCGGTGTTCATGGCCTGCAGCAGGTCGAAGGCCTCAGGACCGCGCACCTCGCCGACGATGATCCGCTCGGGACGCATGCGCAGGCAGTTCTTGACCAGATCGCGCATGGTGATCTGGCCTTGGCCCTCGAGGTTGGGCGGCCGGGTCTCCAGACGCACCACGTGCGGCTGCTGCAGCTGCAGTTCGGCCGCGTCCTCGCAGGTGATGACGCGCTCGGTCGGGTCGATGAAGGCGGTCAGCGTGTTCAGCAGGGTGGTCTTGCCCGAGCCGGTGCCGCCCGAGATGACCAGATTGCAGCGCGACGCGCCGATGACGCCCAGGACCCGGGCGCCCTCGGGACTGATGGAGTTGAACTCCACCAGGTTCTTCATCGTCAGCTTGTCTTTCTTGAATTTCCGGATCGTCAGGGTCGCGCCGTCGATGGCCAGCGGCGGGGCGATGACGTTGACGCGGCTGCCGTCCGGCAGGCGGGCGTCGCAGATCGGGGAGCTCTCGTCGACGCGGCGGCCGACCTGCGACACGATCCGCTGGCAGATGTTCATCAGCTGGGTGTTGTCGCGGAAGCGGACGTTGG
>NZ_JAVHLH010000290.1 GCF_031082345.1 Brevundimonas sp.
GGCTCGATCTCGACGTCCGGCAGGCACGACCGGATCAACGGCTCCTCGACCAGCATGTAGCGCCAGCCGAACGGATGCGGTTTCGGCCCCCGCCGCCCGGTCAGCCAGCGGCCGACGTCGCGGTCCCCCTCCTCGCGGTACAGGAACCAGCCCATGCCGACGTTATGGCGGACCGCGAAGGCCTGCTGGCGGTCGATCAGGGTGCGCAGCCCGTCCACCGAGGCCTCGTACCGGGCCTCGGCCTCGTCCCTGTCGACGCCGGCGTCTCGCATGATGTCCCGGATCCGCCGCTCGCGGCGCTCCAGCATCTGGCCCTGCAGGAACAACGGGTCCGCGCCCCCATGCAGGACGATCGCGGCCCCGGGCTCGACGATCAGCCGCCGGGCCAGGGGCAGGAAATAGTTGGCGCAGGACGAATAGCACCGCTCGCGCACCCGGACCGTCAGCGTCAGCGGCTCCAGCCGTTCGGCGATATCCAGCGCCTGCTTGATGTCGCCCCCGCCGCTGTTGACCACCAGCTCCGTCGTGGTCGGCGCCAGCTGGGCGCGCACGCAGTCCGCCATCGCCTCGGTCACCGGTCCCTCCAGCAGGAAGGTCGTGGCGCTGACCTGCTCGCAGCGGGTCGGGTCCTCCGCCTCGGGCGTCTGCATCGCGCCGCCGAAGACGGCGACCATCAGGCTGAGCGCGAAGCCGGCGACCATGGATGCCCCTCCCCCTTGCGGACGGGCCACCTAACCATGCGCGCGGGCGCCGTTCCACCCGATCGGCGGGCCGACCTAGTCCAGCGTCGTCCGGTAGCGCATCATCGCCAGCGTCCCGACCACCAGCACGAACAGGCCCAGGGCGAACAGGCTCGGCCCGGCGTTCTCCAGTCCGACGCCCTTCAGCAGCGAGCCCCGCACCACCCGCAGGAAATGGGTCACCGGAATGGCCTGGCCGAGAACCTGGGCCCAGTCCGGCATGCCCCGGAACGGGAACATGAAGCCCGACAGCAGGATCGCCGGCAGCATGTAGAAGACGCTCATCTGCATCGCCTGCAGCTGGGTCCTCGACACCGTCGAGATCAGGAACCCCAGCGACAGCGAGCCGACGATGAACAGCATCAGCCCCACCCCCAGGGCGATCCATCCGCCGCTCATCGGCACCTCGAACAGCAGCCGCGCCATGACCAGGAACACCACGGCCTGGACCAGCCCGACCAGCACATAGGGCGCCAGCTTGCCGACCATGACCTCCAGCGGCCGCACCGGCGTGGCCAGCAGGCTCTCCATCGTCCCCCGCTCGCGCTCCCGCGCCATGCCCAGCGAGGTCATCATCACCAGCGTCATCGACAGGATCACGCCCAGCAGGCCGGGCACGATGTTGTAGGCGGTGATGGCCTCGGGATTGTAGCGTCGGTGCACGATCACCTCGAACGGCGCCCGCCCCGGCGCCCGCGCCGCCAGCGGCCCGGTCAGGTCCCGGGTCAGCGCCTGCGACGGCAGGCTGGCCAGCGCCGCCACCGCCCCCGAGGTCGCCGACGGATCGGTCGCGTCGGCCTCGACCAGGATCTGCGCCGCGTCGCCGCGCACCACCCGCTTGGTGAAGTCCGCCGGAATGATCACCGCGAACTGCACCTCGCCCCGCTCCAGCACCCGGTCCAGCTCGGCCTGGCTGCGCGCCTGCACGGTGATGTCGAAATAGCCGCTGTTGTTCATCGCGGTCAGAATCGAGCGCGAAAAACCGCCGTTGTCCTGCACCAGCACCGCCGTCGGCAGGTTCCGCGGATCGTCGTTGATGGCGTAGCCGAACAGCAGCAGCTGCACGATCGGCAACAGCAGGATCATCGCATAGGTCAGCCGGTCGCGCGTCAGCTGGATGAACTCCTTGACCATCACGGCCCAGGTGCGGGTCAGGGACAGCATCTCAGGCCGCCCTCTTCTTCTCGGCCTCGATGTCGTGGATCAGCTGGATGAACACGTCCTCCAGCGTCGGCCGCGTCTCGGTCCATGTCAGCGGCGCCTTGCGGTAGGGCTGGATCGCCGACTCCAGCGCCGCCCGGTCCCGCCCCGACACATGCAGCACCGTTCCGAACGGCGCCGCCATCTCCACCCCCGGCCTGGCCCGCAGCTCGGCCCCCAGCCGGTCCGCGCCCGGCCCCTCGGCATGGAAGGTCACCAGCCCCGAGCCGTCGATCACCTCGTCCGCCGTGCCCCGCGCCAGCGTCCGCCCGCCGGCGATATAGGCGATCTCGTGACAGCGCTCGGCCTCGTCCATGTAGTGGGTCGAGACCAGCACGGTCATGCCGTCCGCGGCCAGCGCATGGATCTCGTCCCAGAAGGTCCGCCGCGCCTCGGGGTCCACCCCCGCCGTCGGCTCGTCCAGCAGCAGCAGGTCCGGCCCGTGCAGGGTCGCCGCCGCCAGCGCCAGCCGCTGTTTCCAGCCGCCCGACAGGTTTCCCGCCAGCTGCGCCCGCCGCGCCGTCAGACCCAGTCCGTCCAGCGCCGCCTGCACCCGCTGCTTCCGCCGGTCCAGCTCGTGCACCCGGGCCATGAAGGTCAGGTTCTGCTCGATCGACAGGTCTTCGTAGAGCGAGAATTTCTGCGTCATATAGCCGACGCGCTGCTTGATCAGCCGCGACTGGGTCATGACGTCGTGGCCCAGCACCGTGCCCTCGCCGCTGTCGGGCGTCAGCAGGCCGCACAGCATCCGCAGCGTCGTCGTCTTGCCCGCCCCGTTCGGCCCCAGAAAGCCGCAGATGCGCCCGCGCTCGACCGTGATGCCGAAATCCTTCACCGCATGCAGCGCCCCGAACGACTTGTTCAGCCCCCGCACGTCGATGACCGGCCCGGCGACGTCGGTCACTGATCGGCCCCCAGCGGCGCCACGTCCACCGGCAGGCCGGGGTTCAGCGTCGCCGCATTGGCCGGCCGCGCCTCGACCCGATAGACCAGCCGGTCGCGGCTGCCCTTGCTGTACAGGATCGGCGGGGTGAACTCCGGCCGCGGGCTGACCCAGCTGATCCGGGCGCTGCCCGGCGCCGCGCAGCCGTCACAGGTGAAGCGCACCGTCCGGCCGGGCCGATAGAGCGCCATCTCGGCCTCGGGCACGAAGAACACCAGCTTGACCTCGCTGTCCGGCAGCAGGGCCAGCACCGGCGTATTGGCGGCCGCCCACTCGCCCGGCCGGTAGAAGATCTCCTCGACCCGCGCCGCCGCCGGGGCCGTCGGCGACAGCTGGCCCAGCCGCGCCTCGGCCTCGCTCAGCCCGCCCTCGGCCTGGACCGCCTGCTGTTCGGCCTGAGAGATCGCGTCCTGGCGCGCGCCCAGCGCCGCCACCTCGCGCCG
>NZ_JAVHLH010000291.1 GCF_031082345.1 Brevundimonas sp.
CGAGCGCGTCATGCACCGCGTCACCGAGAACACCTCCTACGGCGCCAACAGCATCCGCGATGGCGTCGGCATCTCTCCCCGCGAGGAGAAGGAGCCCGTCTATCTGCCGACCGACATCATGAACTTCCCCAAGCTGCAGGGTGTCATCCGTCTCAGCAACGCGAGGGCAGGGCGTGCCTTCCCCATTGCCCCCATCTCCTTCACCTGGGCGGACCTTCCCGCAATTGCCGACCCCTTCATCAAGCGCCAGGGGCCTGACCCGGTCCGCGCCTTCCTCGGCATCACGCCCCGGGCACCTACCGGTGGACCCTCGCCGGAACCGGCACCGGCGCCCGCGGCGGGCGGCGCGGCTCTGCAGCTTGTCGTCAACAACGACAACGACGGCGCGTCCGACGCCGCCCAACAGGAACTGCCCCTCGACATCACCGAGCAGCCCACCCAGCAGGGCGTGGAGGCCGCGGCGCGAGAAGCGGCGGAACAGGAGCGGGTGCGCCTGGAGCAGCAACAGCGGCAGCTCAACGAAGGCACCGACACCCCCAACCGCCCCGACGATCCGGCAGGTGAGATGGCCGTCCAGAACGATAAGCCCACCCTCGACCTAACCGACTACATGGAGATCCACTGATGCTGTCGGTCAGCTCCATTGGCAGCGCCGGCGGCGCGGCCGAGTATTACGGCAAGGACGACTACTATGTGACCGGTGAGGCCGATGCGCCGGGCGTTGAGTGGAAAGGGAAGGGGAGTGAACAGGCCGGCCTCAAGGGCACGGCAGCCGCCGGTGAATTCCGTGAGGTTCTGCAGGGCAAACACGCTGCGCTGCAGGACCCTGACCGCCAGGTCAAACCCGACGAGAAACACCGGCCAGGTTGGGACCTGACCTTCTCCGCTCCGAAGAGCGTCAGTCTCGCCTACCTTGTCGGGGGCGATGAGCGGCTGGTGCAAGCGCACCGCGCGGCCGTCGATCGGGCAATGGCCTACGCTGAGAAGCATTTCGCGATCACCCGCGTGCGCGACGCGGGGAAAATCCGCACGGTCCAGACCGGCAACCTCGTCTATGCCAGTACCGAGCACACCACCTCGCGGAAGGGCGATCCTCAGCTCCACACCCACAACGTCGTCGCTAACGCGACGTGGGATGCGTCGACCGGCAAATTTCGCGCGCTTGAGACGCTCTCGATGTTCAAGCACCGACAGCTGGTCGGGCGGATCTATCAAGCCGAACTCGCGAAAAGTGCCATCGGTCTCGGCTACGACGTCACCCGGGATCGCCAGAAGGGCACATTTGAGCTCGCCGCCTACAGCCGGGACCGCGTTCTGGCGTTCTCCAAGCGCCACAACGACATCGAGCAGGCGGTCAGCCTCGCGAAGACCAAGCAGGGCGGAGAACTTACCGGGGCGCAGCGGGATGCGCTGGCGCTTAAAGATCGACCCAAGAAGCTGGACGTGCCGCGTGCGGAGCTTCAGTCACGGTGGGCGGTAGAGTCCAAACAGGTCGGGCTCGACAATCAGGCTATTGTGTCGAAGGCCAAAGGCCGGAGCGGCCCCGGCGCTGATGTCACCCGCACTCGCACGGGGCTCTCAGCCAACATAATCGTCCGGTTTACGCAGGCCCTCAGCGACCTTGGGGCCCGGGCTGATCGTGTCGCGCAGTCCGACCCCTACGGCGGAAAACGGGGGAGCCCTACTCGCGACGTTGAGGCACGCGAAGCAACGAGCTTCGGGGTCCGCGTCATGGAGCAGGGCAAGGCGGTCTTCACCCAGCACGATGTGGTCGGCCGCGCTTTGGAAATCGCCAAGGCGGGCATGACGGTGGACCGTGTCCTTGGTGAGCTTGCCTGCCTCAACGCTGACGGTCGGCTCCTGCAGGCGGACCGCACCATCCGCGAGGGCCTCACCACTAAGGCGGCCGTCACCCTTGAGCGCGGTCTGGTTGCCACGATCGAGGCAGGCAAGGACAAGGCAACGCCGCTGATGACTCCGGCCGCGGCTGCAGATCACCTCCTCCGACTGCACGACGCGGCTAAGGACGGCTTCCGGCTCAATGCGGGCCAGACCGCCAGCGCAGCCCTTCTTCTGACCAGCGGCGACCGATACGTCGGCGTTCAGGGGTTCGCCGGGGTCGGCAAGACCACCATGTTCAGGGTGGTCAAGGAGGCTGCGGAGGCCTGTGGCACCAAACTCTCTGGCCTCGCACCCACCCACCAGGCCGCAGCGGCTATGCGCGATGGCGCCGGGATTCCGGCCCAGACCATCGAGAAATGGCTGAACAGCACTGAAAAGGCGATGGCTGCGGGCGGCGCCGAGGCCGAAAAACATAAGGCCGCGTGGGAGGGCCGCACACTCCTGGTGGACGAGTCCTCCATGCAGTCGAACGCCCAGGCCGACCGCCTGATGAAAGCGTCCGAGGCCGTAGGCTTGGCGCGCATGATCTACATCGGTGATGAGCGCCAGCTTGGCTCACCTGAGGCCGGCGCTCCTTGGCGCCTCGCCCTCGGCAGTGGCCTTGAACACGCGCGAATGACGGAGATCCTGCGACAGCGCGACCCGGTCCTGCTCGCCGCCGTCGCCCAAATGGCCAAGGGCGAAATCAGCGCCGCTATTCACGGCCTCGGAGACCGGGTCGTGGCGGTTGGCGATCCCTCGACCGACAAGGACCTCGCCAAGGCCGCTGTCGACGCGTGGCGAACCTATCGCGCTGATCGGGGAGAGATGCCTGCAGTGATCGTTCCGACCAATGCCCTGCGGGCGGAGGTCGGGCAGATGATCCGCTCCGAACTTGTCGCCAACGGGGAGCTAGGGCCGGGCAGGGAGGTTCCGACCCTACAGCAGGTCCGTATGTCGTCGGCCGAGGCCGCTGTGGCGTCAAGCTACCGCGAGGGACAAGTCCTTGTGTTCCACACCGGCAACAAAGCCGCCGGCATCGCCCGCGGGGCTCAGCTGACCGTTGTCGGTCGCGATGAGAACCGAAACACCCTGGTCCTAGATGACGGGCGCGGAACAAAGCGGATCCTCGATCTGACGCCGTCCCGCAGCGACGGGCGGCAGGCGCACGACGCCTATCGGGAGAGCGAGCTTGAGGTGCGGTCAGGTGACCGCCTGGTCTGGAACAAGATGGATCGCGACCTGGACGTCCGGGTCGGCGAGGGCTTCACCGTCGAGAAGATGGACAAGTCCGGATGGACGATCCGTACCGAGGACGGCCAGACCAAAATCGTTCCCGCCTCCGATCCGATGTTGCGCTTCGTCAGCCACGGCTACGCCGAGACTGCCGACCGATCCCAGGGCTCGACCTACAAGGACGTCGTCGCCGTCCTTTC